>DATGTQ010000058.1 GCA_035301805.1 Tissierellales bacterium | reverse complement strand
AATGACTCGTAGATTATCTGAGAATAAGGGTTCCTATTGGTGACACCATAAAAAAACCTAGTTATTATAATTGTTACCATAATAGCCAAGTTTTATATTTGATAAAATATTTATTTTTATATTATATCATAATATTCATAGTATTTTCTTACCTTTGGATTAGTAAGCAATGGTCTATGTACTTGTATCACTCTTGAACCTGGCATACTATTTGCCTCTATTACAACTATATCATCATCAGTTAGTAAAACATCCCAGCCAATTTGTTTAAAATAGGGCATTTTCTTCATTGTATCTATTAGTTTATTCTTAATATCATCCCAATGAGGTATTTTAACACCTGTAATTTGTACATTGCTCTCTGGATGTTTCTCTCCCCAGCTTAGGGCATTTGATTTAGACCAAGATGCTACACTAGTTAATACCCCTGTATCTATATCTACACCTGCATTACATCCTCCTGCAGAGAAATTATCCAATCCACCTGTTTTTTTAGTACCTACTCTTTGTGTCGCTGCTGCAACAAAAGGTTCTTTAGTCTCTGGATCTACTAAAATTAAAATTCTTATTGTATTAGTTGAACCAGGATATAATCTTTTTGGATACTCTCCTTGCTTTACAAATTCAGTAACAATATAATCATCAAAGCTTTTTAAACTTTCTTCAAATTCTATCTTACTTATTTTTCTATTATTCATATATATAGTATCATTTTTAATTTTATAAATAGTTACTCCTCTTCCTTTAGAGCCTATAACTGGTTTTACTACAAGACCTCCTTCTTCTTTACAAACTTTTAGAATAGAGCCTATGGTATCTATTTTAATCTTAGATTGTAAAGGTTTAATAACTCCCTTTTCAATGAGAGCATAATTTTTAGGTACTCTTATATGTTGTGAAAACATTTCTTCAAACATAATTTTGTTATCTAATACTATATCATAAGGATAATTAATAAATCTTGTCATGGTTATACCACAGTCTGGAAAATAATCTTTATAATCATTTTCCTCTAGATTATATAAATTGTATTTGTCACTACTAAAACCACGCATCCACATTTTCAAACAGTTTGAATGGTCAATTGGTTTTTTTGATTTTATTTCTCTTCTTATAATTCCCAATCTACTTGACAGAGAATAATATTTTTTCTCTATTTGACTAAGGTCTTTCACATATACTTCCTCCTATATGTAAATGTTAAATTATATTATAATATTTATAAAATTTTTTAATCCTAGGTTCTATTAATAATGGTTTATGTAACTGCATAACTCCTACCTGAGAATGATTGTTTCCTTCTATTGTAACTATATCCTCGTCTGTAAGTACTATATCCCAACCAGCATATTTTAAATAAGGCATTTCCCTCATAATATTTAATAATTTCTTTTTTATTTCATCCCATCTTGGGACTTGTACACCTTTTATTTGAGCACCAGTATCTGGGTGTTTGTCATACCACTCTAATTCCTTGCCCCCAATTTTCGTAGCGGCTTCACTTAAAATTCCCGTTTCAATATCTATATTCGCACTATATCCGCCCATTGTAAAATTATCTAGGCCTTTTGAAGTTTTACTTCCTATTCTTTGAACTGCTCTCGCAATAAAAGGTTCATGGTTTTCTGGATCTATCATTATTAGAATCCTCATAGTATTTGTTGAATCTGGATATAGATTATTAGAGTATTCTCCTTGTTTAATAAACTCAGTAATAATAAAATGCCCTAGACTTTTTACATATTTATCAAGCTCATCTTTAGATATTTTTTTCCCATTAGAAAAAATTTCATTATTTTTTACCTTTATTATAGATACTCCTCTTCCACGGGAACCTTGTACTGGTTTAATTACAATTCCCCCTTCTTCTTTACAAACATTTATAATGGACTCCACACTATCTATTTCTATATTAGATTGTAAAGGAAAGATAGTCTCTTCATCAACAAAAGCATAATTTTTAGGTACTTTTATATATTGAGAAACTGTTTTTTCAAACATAATTTTATTATTCAATAATATACTATAAGGTTGATTAATAAATCTTGTCATTGTTGCAGCAGAATCAGGCAAATAGTTTGCATGGTCATTAGTATTAAAGCTATAAAGGCGATATTTTTCACTAGAATAACCTAATCCCCAAGTTTTAAATATATTAGAATAATCAATTGGGCCTTTTAATTTTATCTCATTTTTTATGACTCCAAGTCTGCTTACTACAGTGTAATATTTCCATTTTATTGGACTCAGTTGTTTCAAAATTATTCCCCCTATCTTAAATACTAATTATTATAGCTTAAACTCTCCTGTATATTTTGCTGCTTTGGCTCGAAATTTATTAACATGGACAATGTAAACCAGTACTCTGGCCTTAACCATATATCGGAGCTAAAAAGTAACCTTCCTAAAGATACGGAGATAAGAAGAGTAGTGATTTTATAAAAACCATTCTCTTTTTGAATAGCCATATTCTTATACTTTTTAATGCTATATACCCATATACAACTCCATAATAATAATCCTATTAATCCAGATTCTAATAATACTTGTAAAAATAAATTATGGCTTGTAAAACCTGAGACTTTTTGAGCAAAACCAATTCCATTTCCTACTGTAGGCTTTTGTACAATATGGGACCATAATCTTTTATATATTTTATCTCTTCCCGAGCTTGCTTCCCAGAATCCTCTAGTAAACATTTTACGGAATTTTATTAAGGCATAGGTTTTAACACCTAGATCATAGTATACATAATCTATTGTCTTTACTATTAAGTCATACCTAATTACTAATATCACAATTAATATACCTAAAGCCATTATCGTCAATTTACTAGATAAAGGAATTCTTTTGCTAAATAGAAATACAAATAAACCTAGTACAAAAAATACGACTAAAGCTCCTCTACTACCATATGCCACGGTTAGTAAAAAAGACGTTATAGTCGCTAATAGCCATAGTAATTTATGCTCTTTCTTATCAAAAAATGCGAATAAAAACATAATTACTGAGGGTGCCATAGCGTATCCAAAGCGCATATAATTCATAGAGTCTAAAAAACTTACAGAAGGATGTAAACCTATAACTAAAAAGTTTAATAGAGCTACTTTTAAAAATGCCTCATAAAGAAATTCACCATCAGTATCCAA
>DATGTQ010000057.1 GCA_035301805.1 Tissierellales bacterium | reverse complement strand
ACGGGAATGGCAACTAAGGAAGACTTGACGGGAATGGCAACTAAGGAAGATTTGATAGGAATGGCAACTAAGGAAGACTTGACTGAGATTGAGAAGAGATTAAGACATGACATTGTGAGAATGGAAAACAAAATGGACGATAATCATAAGGCTTTATATGACGGTTATAAGTTAAGTTATGAAAAATTAACTACCCTGGAGAATAAAGTAGATAAAATAGACAAAAAAGTAGAAAGACATGATGTAGTGGTAAAGGCCATTCAAGAAGTAAGAAGTTAAATAGAAATTTATAAAGACTCTTTTAGTTAAGATAAAACTAGAAGGGTTTTTCTTTATAGTTATCCATACCGTATACTTCCACATTCTATGTTAAGATTTAATTGGTTAAAATTTATAAATTAATTTTTCAAAAAGAAGGTGGATAATATAGGGAAAAGGTATATATCAGAAATCGTGATAAGTTATATTTGTACTGGAATTTGTATCACTGTAGGATTTTATAAAATGTTTGTTTATAAAAATTGGAATTCTGCAGTTCTAGAAAGCAAAAATGCTTATGTAGGTGGTGATGCCTATAACTATATCATCAATGCTGGATTAGCTACTGCATGGTTTGTATTAGCAGGTGTATGTGCAATAATAGGATTGGCATTTGTAGTAGCAAGATATCTGAATGAAGAAGAATTACATAAAGAAGAAATAGTTGAGGATAGTGAGGTAGATGAGTAAAAATAGAACTATTATAGTAAGTTTATCTGTGATTATAATTATCATGCTATTGGTACTTATTGGTCAATTTAATAGCTATAAAAAGTCCAAAAGAGAATATGTCCAAAGTATAAAGTCTTTAGAAGATAAGAATGAAGAAATAAATGCATTGCTAAATCAAGAGGAGTCTAAGAATAAAGAGTTAGAAAAAGAAATAGATGAGTTAAAAAGTTCTCCTTCGATTCTATTCTCAGTGGCTTCAGAAAAACAAAATGAAAAACATTTTGATGAGGCAATTAAAAAGTATAATGAAGTTACAGATTTATATCCTGCTAGTAAAGAAGCAAAACTAGTTCCTAAGAGATTAAAAGAAATTGAGGAGAAAAAAGCAAAAATAGAAAAGAAAAAGGAGGAAGAGGCAAAAGCTAAAGAAGAAGCAAGAAAACCTCCATTAGAACTAGTAGATACTTATTTAAAATTAAATAGCATTAGCAATCCTGAAGCTTATCTTATAGTAAAAAATACATCTAATAAAACTGTGGATGCTTATGATATGGTTTTCTATTGTTATGATAGGTATGATGAGCCAGTTAATCATTATTTGTATAAAAACAATAGATATCAGGGAGTGTCTCAGAATAAAGTAGCTCCTGGAGAAACCTTTGGCTATGATTGGCGATGGACTTTACATGGTTATGAAAATACAACTAAAATAAAAGTAGTCCTACAAAGAGTTCATATGACAGATGGCACAGTATGGATACCAGAATATGATCAAGAAATATCGATAGAGGGAGTTTTAAATGAGTAATACAAAAATGACTTATTAGATAATTTAGGTATCAGTTCTAATAAAAAATTAGTCTAATACTACTCGCTTAGTAATAAACTATTTTATATTACTAATAAAAACTCTTTTGGTTAGTATAAAACCAGAAGAGTTTTTATGTACTTAATCTTTAATATCTTCTATAAGCTGGTATGGCTATTGAGGATTCATAGGTCATAGGCTATAATTATAGTGTAGAAGTCATAATTGACTTACCAAAAAGAGTTGGTTAAGATTTGTTATACATGAGGAGGATATAGATGAAGACCAGTGGAGTAAATAGTCTAAAATATAGTGCTGGTGCCGTAAGCAAAGGATTTTGGTTTCAAGAATTTAAAAAATATAATAATTTATTAACTGAAGGATTTAATGACAAGGAAATAAAAAAGATGCAAGAAAATGAAAATATTTTATTAGCCCCATCAGAGGACTATGGTAAAAAAATGATAAATGAAGTATCTAAACGGACTAAAGCCTTGCCTAAAGATGTATATACTATGTTTACTAATCTACCAGTTTCAGATCAGAAGATATTAAACATTTTAGGGATAATGATAACAGATAGATTATTTTTCGAATATATGTATGAAGTATATAGGGAAAAAATTATAATAGGAAATTTAAAATTTGATAATAGTGATATCAGAATATTTCTTAAGAATAAATCTGAACAAAATGAAAAAGTTGCAAACCTTACATCACAGACCAAGAAAAGATTGGCAGGAGCTTACAGAACATATTTAAAAGAAGCAAACCTAATAGTAGAAGAAAAGAATTTATATGTAATTAAAAAACCTATTTTAGATATAAATTTAGAAAAAGAAATGAAAAGCAAGGATTTGAATCCGTATTTAAGAGTTTTTTTGGGGGAATAAGATGAAAACACTAGATGAAAAGTTAGGGAAAATTGAAGAAGTAATAAGTGATGAAGATTTTTTAAAGAATAAAGGGATTAGCAATGAAGTAGGATATTATGTTTTTGATTATCCAGCAGAGAAAGAATTAAAGGTTAGGGATTATTTAAAAACTCTAGAGAAGAGAAATAAAACAAAGCCTAAAGGATATAAATTAATAATATATGATGTCTATGATATTATGATTGATTTAATAGAGGAAGAAGGATTGTTTGATACTTGTATAAAAATGGAGGAAAATGACGGTTTAGATTATTTAATTTCTGCTGTAAATGATCTTTTAAGAATAGATTATGATGACAATTATTTTAATACTTATATAGAAGAGAATACACCAGATAATTCAGTGGTATTTATTACAGGAGTCGGTAAAATTTTTCCTTTTGTAAGATCTCATGAGATTTTAAATAAACTTCATTTAGTATTTGATAGGGCTCCAGTAGTACTATTTTATCCCGGGAAATATGACGGACAAAGTTTAATGTTATTTTCAGAGTTTAAAGACGAAAACTATTATAGAGCCCTGCCGCTTATAAGAGAGTAATCGGTAACATGTAGAGGAGGTATAATATGAAGATAAAAGATATGTTTGCAAAGCCGATAAATAGGGATATACAAGGAGTTATTAAAGTTGGACAAGATGATGATAAAAATATTAAACAGGAATTAGAAGAATATGTAGTGACTAAGGAACTACAAAGGCATTTTAGGGATTTCTTTAATAATTATAAAAAAGGGATAATAGGGAATACAGATAAAATGGGAGTTTGGATATCTGGATTCTTTGGCAGTGGTAAATCTCACTTTCTAAAAATATTATCATATTTGTTAGAGAATCGTGAAGTAGCAGGTAAAAATGCATTAGATTATTTTTTAGATGATGAAAAAATAGAAGACCCTATGGTAGCTGCAGATATGGAACTTGCATGTAATACGCCTACAGATGTAGTATTGTTCAATATAGATTCTAAAAGTAAATCAGCAGGAACTAAAGGTAAAGATAGTATATTAAATGTATTTTTAAGAGTTTTTAATGAGATGCAAGGATTTAGTACAGACCCTCATTTGGCGGATTTAGAAAGACAATTAACAGAAGATGGATTATATGAAGATTTTAAAATCAGATATGAAGAACTACATAATTTAAACTGGGTAGAAAACCGTCATAAGTTTAAGTTTCATAAAGATAAAGTAGTAGAGACATTAGCTGATATGAGAATTATGAGTGAGGCGTCTGCTAGAGATTGGAGTAGGACTACAACTATTCCTTATGAAATAAGTATAGACAAATTTGCAGAATTAGTTAAAAACTACTTAGATAGTAAAGATGAAAATCACCATATAGTCTTCTTAGTAGATGAAATAGGGCAATATATAGGTGGAAATACTGATTTAATGCTTAATCTACAGACTATAACAGAGGATCTAGGTACAGCTTGTCAAGGAAAAGCTTGGATTGTAGTAACAAGCCAACAGGATATAGATTCTTTAACAGAAGTTAAGGGGGAAGACTTCTCTAAAATACAAGGAAGGTTTGATACTAGATTAAGCTTGACATCTGCCAATGTAGATGAAGTTATTAAACTTAGAATACTAGAAAAGACAGAAACAGCCAATGAAACTCTAGACATTTTATATGAAAATAATGAGACCATCATTAAAAATTTAATCATATTCAACGATGGTATAGAGAAGAAACTTTATGAAGATGGAAATGATTTCTGTCAGGTATATCCTTTCATACCTTATCAATTTAATTTACTTGGAAGTGTGCTTACTTCTATAAGACAGCATGGGGCTAGTGGTAAACATCTATCTGAAGGAGAACGTTCAATGTTGGCCCTATTTAAAGAAAGTACAGAAAAAATAATGGAAAAAGAAGACGGGGAAATAGTTCCGTTTAATATATTCTATGACGGATTAAACAAATTTTTAGACCACAGTCATTCAGCAGTAATAACTAAAGCTTTAGAAAATGACTA
>DATGTQ010000056.1 GCA_035301805.1 Tissierellales bacterium | reverse complement strand
TATGGTAGATTTTGAACAGCTGAAAAGAAATTATGGAAAGATAAAAGAATTAATTGATGAGGGAAAAATAATATCTGCTTCCACTATTAAATTTGGTGGCCTAGCTAGAACTATAAGTGAAATGAGTTTTGGAAATAAAATAGGAATGAAATTTAATTCAAATATAGCTGAAGAAGAATTATTCCTACCTAAATACGGCTCAATAGTAGTAGAGATAAATGGGGATACAGAAGAACTATTAAAAGATATAGATTATAAATTATTAGGTGGGACTGTAGAAAAACAATGTATTGAAATACTAGGAGAAAAGATTTCTATAGGAAATTTAATAGATAAATGGGAAGAACCTTTAGAAAATGTATTTCCAATAAATAAAGGTAGCAAAGAAAAGATAAAACCTATTAAATATATTGAAGCTTCTAAGAAAAAATCTAATATTAAAGTAGCTAAACCTAGAGTATTGATTCCAATATTTAATGGAACTTATGGAGAATACGATATGGCAGAGAAATTTGAAAAGGCTGGTGGAATAGTAGAAACCTATGTCTTTAGGACATTGACAGAAGGTAATATAGAAAACTCTTACAAAGAATTAGCCAAAAAAATTAAAGAATGTCAAATACTTGGATTATCTGATGGAGCAGTTTTAGGAGATGAACCAGAAGGTGGAGGGAAGTTCATATCTATTGTATTGAAAAATCTATGGGTTAAAGATGCAATAATGGATTTATTAAATAATAAAGATGGATTAGTTTTAGGAATAGGTAATGGATTCCAAGGATTAGTAAAGTCAGGGCTTATACCTTATGAAGGAATAAAAGATTTAGATGAAAAGGGGCTAAATATAACTTATAATCCATTAGGTCAACATATATCTACAATGGTAAAAACAAAGGTTGTATCTAATTTATCACCTTGGTTTAATAATGTAAAGGTAGGAGATATTCATATATTACCATTATCAACTAAAGAAGGTAGAGTAGTTGGGGACAAGGAAACTATTGAAGAATTAATTAAAAACGGGGAAATAGCTACTCAATATGTTGACTTTGACCCGACAAATTCTGTGGCTGCTATAGAAAGTATAACTAGTTCTGAAGGCAGAATATTAGGTAAAATGGCTAGCTCCGATAGAATAGATAAGGATATCTATAAAAATATAGAAGGTAGTGGAAATGACAAGATATTTGAAGCAGGAATTAATTATTTTAAATAGGAGGGATATTGTGAAAGTTGCTATTGTAATGGGAAGTATATCGGATAAGGAAATAGGAGATAGAGTAGTTGATATATTAGAAAAGTTTCAAGTTGAAATAGAATTAAGGGTTATTTCAGCTCATAGAACACCTTATAAAGCTATAGAATTTGCAGAAAAGGCAGAGGAAAATGGTATAGAAGTAATTATTGCTTTAGCAGGGAAAGCTGCTCATTTAGCAGGGGTATTGGCAGGAGTTACTACTTTACCTGTTATAGGTGTTCCAATTAAATCTTCAACTATGGATGGAATGGATTCTCTTTTATCTACAGTCCAAATGCCAAAGGGAGTGCCAGTAGCTACTGTAGCAATAAATGGAGGGGAGAATGCTGGACTTTTAGCAGTACAAATTCTTTCACTAAAATATCCAGAGTTGAAAGAAAAGCTAAAAGATTATAAAAAAGAAATGGCTTTAAATGTTGACAAAATGGATGAGGAAGTATAAAAAGCTATTTTACGGGAGTGAAAAAATGAGTGGAATAATAGGTTTATATACGGAGGAAGAAAAAAATATTTCCAAAAAAATATACTATGGTTTATATGCTCTGCAACATAGGGGACAAGAAGGCACTGGAATGGCTGTAAATAATAATGGATTTGTTGATTATACAAAGGAATTTGGTTTAGTCCATGAGGCTTACAATAATGAAACTCTAGATAGATTAAGAGGAAATATAGGTATAGGCCATGTAAGAAGCTCAGATACTATTGAAAATATTACTGCCAATGTAGAGCCCTTAGTAATTGGATATAAGAAAGGGGCTCTAGCCTTGGCCAATGATGGAAATATAGTTAATGCTAAAGAAATTAGAGATGAACTAGAAGACAAAGGAGTCATATTTCAATCTAATACAGATGCAGAAGTAATAGCTAATTTAATAGCTAGATACCATAAAGACGATATAGAAGAAGCTATTATTAAAGCCTTAGAAACTATCAAAGGCTCTTATACCTTAGTCCTTATGACTACAGATAAATTAATAGGTGTAAGAGATCCTTATGGCATGAAACCTTTATCTATAGGGAGATTAGGTAATGATTATGTTCTTTCATCAGAAACTTGTGCTTTTGACACAATGGGAGCCAAATTAGTACGGGATGTGGAACCAGGAGAAATGGTTGTAATAAATAAAGAAAGTCTAAAAAGTATGAAGTTTGATGATGCAAAACCAAAGAAAATGTGCTTATTTGAATTTATATATTTTGCAAGGCCTGATAGTAAGATTGATGGAAGAAGTATATATTTAGCTAGAAGAGAAGCAGGAAGAATTTTAGCTAAGGAAAGTCCAGCAGATGGAGATATAGTAATATCAGCTCCTGATTCTGGTACAGTGGCAGCTATTGGTTATGCAGAATCTTCCGGGATGCCTTATGATGAAGGATTAATAAAAAATAGATATGTAGGAAGAACTTTCATCCAGCCAACTCAGGAGTTAAGAGAACAGGGAGTAAAGATAAAATTAAATGTTTTAGATGAAAATGTGAAAGGAAAAAAAGTAGTGCTTGTAGATGATTCTATAGTTAGAGGAACTACCGTTAAACAGACTGTAAAAATGATAAAAGATGCTGGAGCAAAAGAAGTACATGTTCGGATAAGCTCACCACCAGTAAAATACCCTTGTTTTTTTGGACTAGATACTTCCAAAAGAAAACAATTAATAGCTTCTGAAAAATCAGTAGAAGAAATTAGGGAAATTATTGGTGCAGATTCTTTGGCATTCTTATCTTTAGAAGGCCTTATAAAAGGGGCAGGAAATGATGATGTATTTTGTACTGGCTGTTTCAATAATATTTATCCTATGAATATAAAGGAGGGAGAAAGGAATGAAGCTAACTTATAAAAATTCGGGAGTAGATAAAGAAGCAGGATATAAACAGGTTTCCTTAATAAAAAATATTGTGAAGAAAACTTATACAGAAGGAGTCCTTAGGGATGTTGGTGGATTTGCTGGTTTATTCCAACTGAATAATGAAGATTATGAAGAACCTGTTTTAGTCTCTGGAACTGATGGAGTAGGGACAAAGTTAAAAATTGCTTTTGAACTAGACAAACATAATACTATTGGAGAAGATTGTGTAGCAATGTGTATAAACGACATATTATGTCAAGGGGCAAAGCCTTTATTCTTCCTAGATTATATAGCCACAGGAAAATTAGAACCGGAAAAAATGGCAAAAATAGTAGAAGGTGTAGCTAGTGGATGTAAGAAAGCAGGCTCTGCTTTAATTGGTGGAGAAACAGCAGAAATGCCTGGATTTTATAAAGAAGATGAATATGATTTAGCAGGGTTTGCGGTAGGGATAGTGGATAAGAAAAAAATAATTGATGGCTCGGCTATAGAAGAAGGAGATTTAGTGATAGGACTACCTTCTGATGGTATCCACAGTAACGGTTATTCCCTAGTAAGAAAAATACTTGAAGTAGCAAATATTAAATTAGATAAATATATTGAAGAATTAGGTTGTACAGTAGGAGAAGAATTACTTAAGCCTACAAGAATATATGTTAATCCTGTTTATGAATTAATAGAAGATTACCATATCAAAGGTATAAGCCATATTACTGGTGGAGGACTTTATGAAAATATACCAAGAGTTTTACCAGAAGGATTAACTGCTGTAGTAGATACTACAAAAATAAAGATGCCTTTAATATTCAATTTACTAAGAGAATGGGGAAGTATTGATATAGATGAAATGTATCACACATTTAATATGGGTATCGGTATGGTTTTAGTTGTAGATAAAGAAGAAGGATCTAAAATAATTAAGTTTTTAGAAGAAAAAAAAGAGAAAGGTATTATCCTTGGTGAAATTAAAAAAGGAGAGGAAAGAATAAAATTATGCCATTAACAAATATTGGTGTTTTAATTTCAGGAAGTGGAAGTAATCTTCAAGCACTAATAGACAATACAAAGTCAGGTTATATAAAGGGAGAAGTCAAATTAGTAATTTCTAATAAAAAAGAAGCTTATGGTTTAATTAGAGCAGAAAAAGTAGGTATAGAAACTCTTTATATAAATCCCAAAGATTTTAATTCATCAGAAGAATACAATAGAGAAATAATTAAAGAATTAAATAAAAGAAATATTGAACTTGTAGTATTAGCAGGATATTTAAAAATATTATCTAAAGGTTTTGCAGGAGAATATAAAGGAAGAATTATAAATATTCATCCTTCTTTAATACCTAGTTTTTCTGGTAAAGGCTATTATGGGGAGAAAGTTCACGAGGAAGTATTAAAATACGGAGTAAAGGTAACGGGAGCTACTGTTCACTTTGTAGATGAAGGGACAGATACAGGACCTATAATTTTACAGGAGATAGTAGAAGTTTATGAAGATGATACGGTAACTACCTTAAAAGAAAGGGTGCTAAAGGTAGAACATAAACTATTACCTAAAGCAGTGAAACTTTATTGTGACAGGAAATTGTCTATTGATGAAAGAAAAGTAGTAAGATTGAGGTGATTAAATGAAAAGGGCAATTATAAGTGTTTATGATAAAAGTGGAGTAGTGGAATTTTCAAGAGGGTTAAAAGAATTAGGTTGGGAAATAGTTTCAACAGGTGGTACTAAAAAAGCTTTAGAAACCGCTGGAATAGATGTAATTGATATTGAAGATGTGACAAACTTTAAAGAAATATTTGATGGAAGAGTAAAAACTTTAAATCCATATATCCATGGTGGAATACTTTTTAGAAGAGATTATAAGGAAGATTTAAAGACTTTGGAAGAATTAAATATTAAATCTATAGATTTAGTAGTAAATAATCTCTATCCTTTTAAAGAAACTTTATTAAAAGAAGGAGTAAGCCATGAGGAAATAATAGAAAATATTGATATAGGTGGTCCTTCAATGATTAGGGCTGCAGCCAAAAATTATAAATTCGTAACTACGGTTATAGACCCACTAGATTATGAACTAGTTTTAGAAGAGCTTAAAAAAAAGGGAGAAACTGATTTAGAGACTAGAAAATATTTAGCTAGGAAAGTATTCCAATATACCGCTCAATATGACAGTTTAATAGCTAATTATTTCAATGAATTAGACGAAATAATATTTCCTAAAAAATTAACAATAACTTTTGATAACAAGAAAGAATTAAGATATGGAGAAAATCCTCATCAGAAAGCTGCTTTTTATGAAGATGTTTTCAGTCCTACAGGAACTATAGGAGTTTGTGAACAATTACATGGAAAAGAATTGTCTTTTAACAATATAAATGATGGAAATGGAGCTTTAGAAATACTTAAGGAATTTGAAGAACCAACGGTGGTAGCTGTAAAACATGCTAATCCTTGTGGTATAGGTAGTGGAGAAACCTTAATAGACGCTTATGAAAAAGCCTATGAATGTGACCCAAAGTCTATTTTCGGTGGGATATTGGCTATTAATAGGGAGGTGGATGAAGAAGTAGCTAAAAGAATTAATGAAATATTTATAGAAATAGTTATAGCTCCTTCTTATAGTGGTGAAGCCTTAGAAATATTAAAGTCAAAGAGAAATATAAGGATTCTTAAACTGCCAGAAATTATGGTTAAGGGTGAAAAATTCTTAGATATGAAGAGAGTAATAGGTGGACTATTAGTACAAGAAAGAGATACTGAATTACTTGAAGAAGAGTTAGAAGTAGTAACTGACAGGAAACCAACTGAGGAGGAAATGGAAGATCTATTATTTGCTTGGAAAGCTGTGAAATATGTTAAATCAAATTCAGTGGTTTTAGTTAAAGATAAGGGAACTATAGGTATAGGAATGGGGCAAGTAAATAGAGTGTGGGCAGTAGAGGCTGCTATTGAACATAGTGGTGAAAAGGTAGAGGGAAGTGTTCTGGCCTCTGATGGATTCTTCCCTTTTGATGATTCTATAAAGGCCTTAGCGAAGGCAGGGGTAACAGCTATTATTCAGCCAGGTGGCTCTATAAGGGATGAAGAGGCCATTAGGACAGCTAATGAAAATGGTATAGCTATGGTATTTACAGGTATGAGACATTTTAAACACTAAAAGAGAAAGAGGGGAGAAAGACGATGAAGGTACTAGTAGTAGGTAGTGGTGGGAGAGAACATGCTCTTTGTTGGAAAATAGCTAAAAGTGAAAAAGTGTCCAAAATATATTGTGCACCAGGAAATGGTGGAACAGAAGATTTAGCCGAAAATGTAAATATTAATCCTTCAGATTTAGATTCCCTTGGAAATTTTGCTTTAGAAAATAATATTGATCTAACAGTTGTAGGTCCAGAGGAGCCTTTAGTTAATGGCATAGTAGATAAATTTAAGGAAAAAGGATTAAAGATTTTTGGAGTAAATAAAAAGGCTGCTCAATTAGAAGGAAGTAAGTTATATTCAAAAGAGTTTATGGAGAAATATAATATACCTACAGCTAAATATAAAAGCTGTAATACTAGGGAAGAAGCTATTAATAGTTTAGAAGAATTTAACTATCCTCTTGTAATAAAGGCAGATGGTCTTTGTGCAGGAAAAGGAGTGTTAATAGTAAATACAAAGGAAGAAGCATTAAAGGCCATTGACAAGATAATGGGAGAAAAAGTCTTTGGAGAAGCTGGTGAAACTGTAGTTATAGAGGAATTTTTAGAGGGAGTAGAATGTTCTCTACTTTGTTTAGTGACAAAGGATAAAATAATTCCTTTAGAAACTGCAAGAGATTATAAGAAAATATTTGAAAAAGATAAAGGAGCAAATACTGGTGGCGTAGGGTGTTTTTCACCAAATACTATTTTAAATAAGGAATTAGAAGATATTATAAGAGAAGAAGTTTTTGAAAATATAAAAATAGGATTTGAAAAAGAAAATACCGATTATAGAGGCATAATATTTATAGGTCTTATGATTACAGAGAGAGGACCAAAAGTTTTAGAATTTAATGTAAGATTTGGGGACCCAGAAACAGAAGTAATTCTTCCAAGATTAAAAAGTGATATAGTAGATATTTTTGAAAAAACTATCAATGGAACTTTAGAAAAAGAAGATTTAAAATGGAGAGAAGAAAAATGTGCTACAGTAGTACTTACCTCTAAAGGCTATCCATCTAAATACGAAAAAGGAAAAGAGATAAAAGGGTTAGAAAAATTAGATAAGGATATAATTGTATTCCACAACAGAACCAAAACTGAAAACCAAAAGCTTTATACCAATGGAGGAAGAGTATTATCTATTACAGCCTTAGGAAATACTATAGATCTAGCAATAGATAAAGTATATAAAAATATAGAAAAAATAAATTTTAATGGAATGTGCTTCAGAAATGATATCGGCAACTGAGAAAAGGGGACGGACCTTTTTTCTTACTTCTTAGTAGGGTAACTAGGATAAGAAGACGGGCGTGGGTTAATTATAATAATTACTATTAATTATATGTTATAAAATTAGCGTTAAAGGAGAGTTATAATATGGAGAATTTTTTTAAACTGAAAGAACATGGTACAGATGTAAAAACTGAAATTGTAGCAGGAATTACCACTTTTATGACTATGGCTTATATTTTAGCGGTAAACCCTCTTATCCTTTCAGATGCAGGGATGGATAAAGGAGGAGTATTTACAGCTACAGCTTTAGCCTCTGTTATAGCTACATTAATAATGGCTCTATATGCAAAGTATCCTTTTGCTTTAGCTCCAGGTATGGGGCTTAATGCATTCTTTGCTTATGTTGTAGTATTGGACATGGGTTATTCATGGCAATTTGCATTAACTGCAGTACTTATTGAAGGTATTATTTTCATATTATTATCCTTTGTGAGAGCAAGAGAGGCTATATTTAATGCCATTCCACTAAATTTAAAGAAGTCAGTCTCTGTAGGTATTGGATTGTTTATTGCATTTATAGGACTTTCCAATGTAGGTATTGTAGTAGTAGGAGAAGGGGTACCTTTAACTTTAGGAAATATAAAGGATCCTAGTGTTTTACTGGCATTAATAGGGATTATAATAATGGGCTTTTTATTAGCTAAAAAGGTTAAGGGAGCATTACTTATTGGTATTATAGCCACCACTATTATAGGGATACCTATGGGGGTAACAGTGACTCCAGAAGGAGGAATAATTAGTCTACCGCCATCTTTGAGGGAAGTGGCATTTCAATTTGAATGGGAAAATATTTTTACGATGGATATGTTAATAGTAGTATTTACATTTTTATTTGTAGATATATTTGATACTATTGGAACTTTAACAGGTGTTGCGTCAAAGGCTAATATGTTAGATGAAGAAGGGAAACTTCCAAAGGTAAATGAAGCATTATTAGCTGATGCTGTAGGTACAGTGGCAGGTTCGTGTTTAGGTACTAGCACTGTAACCACCTTTGTAGAAAGTGCTTCAGGAGTAGCAGAAGGAGGTAGAACTGGTCTTACTGCTTTATCAACAGCAGGTATGTTTGCCCTTTCATTATTATTTGCACCATTATTTATAATGGTACCATCATCGGCTACAACACCAGCATTAATATTAGTAGGATTATTTATGATGGGGCCTATAAAAGAAATTGACTTTGAAGATTTTACAGAAGCTATTCCAGCATTTTTAACAATAATAATGATGCCACTAGCTTATAGTATTGCAGAAGGAATTGTCTTTGGATTATTGTCTTATGTAATATTAAAATTAATAACTGGCAAAACAAAAGAAATATCACCAACAATGTATATATTAGCAGTATTGTTTATTATTAGGTTTATAATATAGTAGCAAATAAAGTGAGAAGAAGGGTCTGTCCTTTTTCTCACTTTTCCTCATTCACCTGAATTGGCGGGTAAGGTATGGAAGGAATGGAAACCAAGGAAGTAATATTAATTTAGATAAAACAGTGATATCGGAATTTGTGATCGATATCACTGTTTTGTAATTTTCTAACGAAGATAATAAAAGCTTTGAAAGCAGTGATATTAGTATAAACTACAATATCACTGCTTTTTTATCATCACAGAAGCAAATAGAGAAAAAAGACTGTCCCCTTTTCTCAATTATTTTTGTAGAGAAGTAACAAAGTAATTGTTTTTATCTTGTGCTAGGATAAAGTTGATTAATATTGTGTATTAAAGGAGGTCTATTTTATGGCAACAAATAAAAAGTATATTTTAGCAGTACCGAATTTCAGTGA
>DATGTQ010000055.1 GCA_035301805.1 Tissierellales bacterium | reverse complement strand
AGGGTGCTTTTAATATTAATGCTTTTACTTTTGATGATATTGTAGATAGATTGTTAGATAACAATAGTTATACTTTTATAGATAAAGAAATGAAGGAAAGTATTATATCAAAAATTTTAATAGAATTAGAACAAGCAGGAGAAATAGTATACTATAAAGATCTAGTACATACAGAAGGATTTGTAAAAACCATTAGTGGTATAATTGGAGAAATAAAAAGATCTTTGATAAATGATGAATGTTTTAATAATAGAATTCCTAATAGCCTTTTTTATAAAGAAATTGGAATAATTTATTCTAGATATGAAAAATTCTTAGAAGACAATGGATTAATGGATAGAGAAGAAAGTTTTTTTAAGGCCATAGAAACTTTAGAAAAAGATTTAAGTTTTTTTGATAATTTGGATTTTATAATAATAGATAAATTTTTCAGCTACAGGCCACAAGAATTAGTGTTACTTGAAAAAATAGTAAAGGCTCCCATAGATATTTATATAAATATGCCTTTTGAAATGGAAAAAGACTATTTAACAGTAAATCAAACAATTGAATTTTTAAAAAAATTAGATTTTAAAATTGACATAGGGTCAAAAAAGGGAGTAAGAACTTTTAATGACATTGGAAATGAACTAGATATAGAACTCATTAAAACACCTAATAAATATTTAGAGATAAAACGGATTTCCCAGGCAATAAAAGACCTATATAATAGTGGAACAGATTTAAGTGATATAAATTTATTAGTTACTAATCCAAAGGAGTATATGGACACAGTATTCAAAGTTTTTAGGGAGGAGGAAATTCCCTGTTCTTTAAAAGAGGAAGAAATATTAATTAACACTCCTATAGTAAGACAGTTTTTAAACATTGTAGAGTTAAGAGTTAAAAATTATGATAAACAAAGTTTAATTAATAGAATAAAAAGCAATTATTTTGAATTATGCCCAATCTATGAAAGAGATAAAATAGAATTTATATTAAGAAAGTTGAATTTTAAAAATATAGAGGATTTAATGTTTGTAGTAGCAAATAAAAAAGAAAAATATAAAGATTATATTGCAGCAGGAGAAATCGAATGTGAAGATAATTTAGATTTTATGGAAAAACTAGAAAAAATACTAGTAAAAATAAAAGAAGAAACAGAAACTATTCCTATTACTGGTAAAGTAGATGATTTTGTTTTTGCTACGATGAATCTTTTAGAGAGTTACAATATTGTAGAGAATATTATTGATATTTATCATATTACTGATAATTATCAACTACTTCATAGGGATATGGCAAGTTTTACTAAATTAGAAGAAATTATAAAGAAAATAGGAAAAGGAATGCCAATAGTTTATGACAATATGAAAATAGATGAGTTTTATAATACCTTAAATAGATATCTAGAAGAGGAAACAGTAATTAAAACTGAGGCTAATAGAGATGGAGTAAATATTATAACACCTATAACAGCTAGTGGAATGAAGTTTAAAATCTTATTCATCCTTGGATTGGTTCAAGGAAAATACCCAAATATCCAACAAGATACATTTTTTTTCAATGAAAATACCTTTGATAAGTTAAAAAATGTAGGTTTAAGTTTAAAGTCTTATGAAGAAAAATTAGATAATGAAAGTTTAAAATTTCATATAGCGGTAATTAATTGTAAGGAAAAACTGTATTTAAGTTATCCAGAAAACTATTCTAGAAATGAAGAAAATATTCCATCTATATTTTTAGATGAATTATTAAATAGTATAGGATATGATAAAGTAAAACGTACTAATATATCTATGGATTATTTAATAAAAGAAGATATGAATGATATAACGACAATAGATGAATTTTCAAAGCATATTCTATACAAACATTATTTAGGACAGGATTGTAAAGAAGAACTTAGATTACTACAGGATTTAGATAATAAAATAATAGGAGAAATAAAAGAAATAAATCATTGTGAACTAGCTAGAGCAAAAGAAGAATTTAATGAATATAGTGGAGTTATAGGAGATGAAAAAATAAAAGAAGATTTAATGGAGTTACAAAAAGACAAAAAAACTTCTATAACCTTTTTTGAAACCTATGGTAAATGTCCTTATAAATTTTTATTAAGTTATATTTTAAATTTACAAGAGATGGAAAGGTTTCTAGAAGATTTTACCCCTTTAGATAGAGGAAATTTATATCATGAAACTTTAAGACTGTATTATGAAAAATATAAAGAGGATATTGAAAAAGATATTTTAGGTAAAAAAACTTTTATTATAAGTGATACCTTAAAAGAAGTAGAAAGCATAATAATAAGATTAATAAAGAGTCAAGGAATTGAGGAAATAGATAACTTATGGAAAATGCGAATAGAAAATATGGCTACTACAATAGTAAGTTTAGTTAAATCTGATTTAGAAAGACAGAGAAAAGCCAAATACAAACTATTACCAGAAGCCTTTGAGGTAGGGTTTGGACAGAGAGGAGATTTTATAGTACCCTTAGAAGATGAAGGATTAAAACTTATGGGAAAAATAGATAGAATAGACAAAGTTCATGGTACTAATAAATATGTTCTTTATGATTATAAAAGCTCAGTCTATGGAATAAAAAAGGTAAAAGATATATTGGAAGGAGTATCTTTTCAGTTACCTATATATATAATGGCACAAGATAAAATGGATATAACTGCAGCTGGTTATATAAATATTTCTAAGGGTGAAGTAAGTTTTGAATTAGTAAAAGAAGAAGGGAAAAACATAGTAAATAAACGGAGAGGACAAGCTATTTTAAATAGAGAAGATAGAAAAGAACTTATGAATTTAGTAGTTGAATATATACAAGAATATACAAAGAAGATTCAAGAAGGAGATTTTTCCATTAATCCAAAGGAATGTGACCAGTACTGTATTTATAAGGATGTATGTCGGTATGAAGGCAGGTAGGAGGGTTAATTATGGAGTGGAATAAAGGGCAAAAAAGGGCTATTACTACTATAGATAAAAATGTCTCAGTAAATGCGGGGGCAGGTTCAGGAAAAACAAGAGTTTTAGTAGATAGATATATTTATATATTAGAAAAGGGAAATCTAATAAAAGGGAAAGAGATAGAATCTATTGTAGCTATAACATTTACCAAAAAGGCTAGTCAAGAAATGAAAGAAAGAATTAGAGAAAGTATAAGAGAAAGATTTTTGCAAGATAAAAAATGGATAAGACTTTATAAAGATTTAGAAAAAGCCAATATTGGAACCATACATAGTTTTTGCTCTAGAATCCTTAGGGAGAATCCTGTAGAATCTGGTGTGGATCCCTTATTTAGTATAATGGATGAATACGAATCTGATGAACTATTAAAAGAAACGATTAGCGAATGTATAGTAAAGGGTATAGAAAAAGATGAGGATGTTTATAAACTAGTTAAAGAATTGAATTTAGATATGTTAAATAGAATTAATGAAACCTTTATGAATATATATAAAAAAATAAGAAGTGTAGGTATGTCCTTTGATGAGATTAGTGAAATTACATTAAATAATATAGATAATTTTAAAATCGAAGAAAAGCAAATAAATTTTATAAAAAAGAATTTATCCTATTTAATGGATAAAGCAAGGAAGAATTCAAAGCTTTATAAATTAAAAGAGGATCCTATTTGGATTAATTTTTTAAATAATCATGTTTATGATGAAACTATATTGGAAGATTTAAACTATATAGAAGCTAAAATAGGAAATATGAAAGGTGAAGAAGAAAGAATAGAAAAAATAAAAAATGTTATAAACAATGTAATGAAAGTGAAAGAGATAAAATATAAAGATAGTTACAAAGCTTTAATAAAATTACTTGTAATTATAGACGAAAAATTCACAGCTAAAAAGAAAAGAATAGGTTGTTTGGAT
>DATGTQ010000054.1 GCA_035301805.1 Tissierellales bacterium | reverse complement strand
ATTAGATTTTTTATTTAACTCTTCATAACTTACAGCTTCATCTTCATATACTAAGGCTGTTTTATTAGGATATTTATTAACTATTTCTTCAAATATTTCTTTAACATTAAGGTCATTATTATAATTTATTTCAGGGTTATTGAAAACTTTAGTAATTTTATATTTTTCTTCATCTGTAAGTGAATCTAATTCTCCAATTTTTTGTTCCATATCTTCTGCTATTACTAATAACAACTGGGTAAAGCGATTCATTATAGCTTCAATACTTTTCCGTTTAAATAAATCTGTATTATATATACAATCTAGGTGATATCCCTTTTCCTTATAAGACATTTCTATGTCTATATCAAATTTTGCTAAAAGTTCCCCATAGAAAACATCCTTAACTTCCATATTGTTAAATCCAAGAGTAAAATCTGCTGCATTTTGTAATGCAAAGGATACATCAAATAATGGATTTCTACTAGGATCTCTTTTATCAATAACCTTATCTACTAATTCTTCAAAAGGATATTCTTGATTCTCATAAGCACCTAAACAATGGCCCTTTATTTCTTCAAAAAATCTCTTAAGGGTTTTATCAGATTCTGGATATCCTCTCATAGCAAGGGTATTTACAAACATTCCTAACATTTTTTCTGTGTCCTTATGAATTCTTCCAGCTATAGGACTTCCAATAACAATATCATCCTGATAGCTATATTGATGAAGAGTAATCATAAGACCACCAAGTAAAACCATATACTCTGTCAAATCACTTGCCCTAGCAAAATCCTGTATTCTCTTAGTAAATTCTTCTCCTAAATCAATAGAAACTAAATCTCCGTTAGAACTTTTAGTCTTTGCCCTTGGAGCATCATAGGGTAGGTTTAAAGCTTCTACTGGTGTTTTATAAACCTTATTCCAATATTCTTTTTGAGAAGATATATCCCTAGAAATTATCCATTGGCTATAGTCTTTATATTGAACCTTTAAATCTTCTAATTCTTCACCATTATATGAAGCTATAAACTCCTCTATAAAAATCTTTATACTAAGGGCATCTGATATCATATGATGAGTATCAAATAATATATGGCCATGATTGTCAGACAATTTAATTAGTTTTAACCTTACTAATGGAGCTTTATCTACTTCAAAAGGCTTTATAAATTCTCTCATAATTTCTTTCTTATATAATTCAGTACTAAAATCTCTTGTATCCGTTGAATGATCTAAAATACTGATATCAGGTTCTATATCTTTATTTATTTTTTGTATAAACTTTCCGTCTTCTGCATGAAAACTACTTCTAAGTACTTCATGACGCTTTATTAAATCTTTAAATGCTTTAGATAAAAGTTCAATATCAAATTTCCCCTTAACTTCAATTCCAAAGGGCATATTATAAGATGTTGATTCTGGATTCATCTCTTGTAATGTGAATAATCTTTTCGGCGAAGAAGTTATAGGGTAGGTTAATGCCTTTTCAGCTAAAGGTATAGATTCAAATTTTCTAATTTCAAGAGTATCTATTAAATTAGCTAAATCCTTTACAATTGGATATTCAAAAATATTTGAAACAGTTATATCCTTACCCATATCTTCCTTTATTAGATTGACAAGTTCCATAGCAAGAATACTATGACCACCTAGTTCAAAAAAATTATCTGTTTTTCCAACCTTATCTATATTCAATAGTTCCTTATAAATTTGGCAGAGTTTTTTCTCTATTAAGGTTGTTGGCCCTACATATTCATTTTCTCTTGCATATTCAATAGCTGGTAAAGCTCTTTTATCAAGCTTTCCATTAACAGTTAAAGGTATTTTATCTATAGCTTTAAAATACCGAGGAATCATATAATCAGGTAATTCTCTTTTTATATCTTCCTTTAACTTAAATATATCTAATTCCCGTCCTTCCCCCATCACTATATAAGCTAGAAGAGTTTTATTGCCTTCTCCTATTTCCTCCACTATTACTACCGAATCTTCTATTCCTTCTTGTTTAGCTAGTACTTCTTCAATCTCTTTTGTTTCAATCCTATAACCTCTTATTTTAACTTGTCCATCTATTCTACCTAAAAACTCTATATTTCCATCAGGTAACCATCTAACAAGGTCTCCACTTCGGTACATAGTACCTTCTCCAAAAGGATTTTCTACAAACATCTCTTTTGTAAGCTCTTCTCTATTTAAATAACCTCTACTTATTCCAAGCCCTGTTATACATAATTCTCCTGGCATTCCTATACCACAGAGCTTATCTTTATTCATAACATATACTTGGGTTCCAGTTATAGGTTTTCCTATAGGAATTATTTCAAAGTCTTCTGGTATTTCATAAGTTGTTGTAAAAGTTGTATTTTCTGTTGGACCATAGCCATTTATAATTTTAATTTCTGGATACATTTTCTTAAACTTTTTTATATGTGTGTCAGATAATTTCTCTCCACCTACTAGTAAATA
>DATGTQ010000053.1 GCA_035301805.1 Tissierellales bacterium | reverse complement strand
TATTTAAATGTGAAAGCATTTAAAGATGGAAATGAAGTAATAGAAGATTTGAAAGATAGATTAAATGGTAGAATAGCAGTAGAAGACATAATAAATCCAAATACAGAAGAGATAATAGTTGAAAAAGATAAAATGATTACACCGGATGAAGCTGAACTTATTGAAAAAGTAGGAATAGAAGAGGTTAAGATCAGGACAGTATTAAACTGTCAGTCGAGATTTGGTGTATGCGCTAAGTGTTATGGTAAGAATTTAGCAACGGGAGACCATGTAGGAATAGGAGAATCAGTTGGAATAATTGCAGCTCAATCCATAGGAGAGCCAGGAACTCAGCTTACTATGAGAACTTTTCATACAGGTGGTGTAGCTGCAGCGGCAGATATTACTCAAGGTTTGCCTAGGGTAGAAGAGTTATTTGAAGCTAGAAAACCAAAAGGTTTAGCTGTAATCTCTGAAATAGCAGGGGAAGTTAGCTTCAATGAAACAAAGAACAAACGAGAAATTATCGTAACTGGTTCCGATGGTGAAAAAGTTAATTACAATATAGTGTATGGGGCAAGATTGAAGGTTAAATCTGGAGATATTATTGAGGCTGGAGACGAGTTAACTGAGGGATCTGTAAATCCTCATGATATCCTGAAAATTAGAGGAATACAAGGAGTTCAAAACTATATTGTAAAAGAAGTTCAGAGGGTTTATAGGTTACAAGGTGTAGATATAAATGATAAACATATAGAAATAATAGTTAGACAAATGCTATCTAAAATAAAGATTGAAGATGCTGGAGATACAGATATGTTGCCAGGTAGCTTAGTTAATATATACGAATTTGAAGAAAAAAATGAGGTTGCTATGGCTGAAGACCAAGAACCAGCAATTGGTAGTAGAGCTTTACTTGGTATAACTAAAGCATCCTTAGCTACTGATTCATTCCTGTCAGCAGCTTCTTTCCAAGAGACTACTAGAGTATTAACAGAGTCTGCTATAAAAGGAAAAGAAGATCATCTATTAGGATTAAAAGAAAATATCATAATAGGTAAATTGATACCAGCTGGTACTGGAATGAAACGATATAGAGATGTGGATATGGTTGTAGAGGAAAATCTGGAGCTTTTAGGAGAGAATACTGTTGACATAGAAAATATCTGATGTTAGAATAGTAAAGTGTGTAAACTTAGAACAACTCTGGATAACATGAAGATTATGTGGAAGTTTCCACATAATCTTTAAAATGTTTAAAAGGAGGCAAGTTTATGACTGAAAATCTGAATACAGATAAGAAGTCAGTAGGTGCCAAAGAGGTAAAGAGGGCCTTGGATACAGGGAAAGCTAAAACCGTATATATAGCAGAAGATGCAGAAGAAAAAGTTGTCGGGAATATTATCAAATCTTGTAATGAAGGGCAGATACCGATTATATATGTTGAAAATATGAAAAAGCTTGGAGAAGTTTGTAAAATTGATATTAATGCAGCAGTAGCTGTATTATTAAAATGAAAGCACAAGGAGGTGCATTAAATGCCAACAATTAATCAATTAATTAGAAAAGGTAGGAAGAAAATTACTGAGAAATCAAACACCCCTGCTTTAGGAGTAAATTATAATACTTTAAAGAAAAGGGAAACAAATGTTAACTCTCCGCAAAGAAGAGGTGTATGTGTTGCTGTAAGAACTGTAACCCCTAAGAAACCAAACTCTGCTTTGAGAAAGGTTGCTAGAGTAAGACTAACAAATGGTGTGGAAGTGAATGCTTATATACCAGGAATAGGACATAATTTACAGGAGCACAGTGTTGTTTTAGTTAGAGGTGGAAGAGTAAAGGACCTACCAGGTGTTAGGTATCATATTGTAAGAGGTAGCTTAGATACTGCTGGAGTAGAAGGTAGAATGCAAGCTAGATCCAAATATGGTGCAAAAAGACCAAAAAATTAATAATTAAGCCATGAATGCAGAAAATATTCTGTTTAATATAGATGCATTTGGCGCAAAACGGTAGCTAACTACCGAGTACCAATGAATATACTATATATGGTTAAGGAGGGAAGTAAAGTGCCAAGAAAAGGACATGTACCAAAGAGGGAAGTTATGCCAGACCCGATATATGATGATAAAGTGATAACAAAATTAATAAACAATGTTATGCTTGATGGGAAAAAAGGCTTAGCTCAAAAAATTGTTTATGGTGCCTTAGATTATGTTGGTGAAACTACTAAAGAAGATCCATTAGAAGTTTTTCACAGAGCAATGAATAATATAATGCCTGTTCTAGAAGTCAAAGCTAGAAGAATAGGTGGAGCAACATATCAAGTACCTATGGAAGTAAGACCAGAAAGAAGAGAAACTCTAGGACTTAGATGGCTAGTCACTTTCTCTAGAAACAGAGGAGAAAAAACTATGATTGAAAGACTAGCTAAAGAAATCTTAGATGCTTCTAATGGAACAGGTGCAAGTGTTAGAAGAAGAGAAGATGTACACAAAATGGCGGAAGCAAATAAAGCTTTTGCTCACTATAGATGGTAGTATTTTTAAATATAAATTAGGCTTAAAAAGAAGGAGGAGAAATTATGCCAAAGCAAATGTCGCTTAAAAACATTAGAAATATAGGCATAATGGCTCATATTGATGCAGGCAAGACAACAACTACAGAAAGAATCTTGTTTTACTCAGGTAAGATACACAAAGTAGGTGAAACTCATGAAGGTGCATCTCAGATGGATTGGATGGAACAAGAGCAAGAAAGAGGTATTACAATCACATCTGCTGCAACTACATGTATGTGGGATGATCATAGAATTAATGTTATAGATACACCTGGACATGTGGACTTTACTGTGGAGGTAGAAAGATCCCTTAGAGTATTAGACAGTGCAATTGCTGTTTTCTGCG
>DATGTQ010000052.1 GCA_035301805.1 Tissierellales bacterium | reverse complement strand
TCCAACTGCCATTGCAATTAATGCAAAGCCAAATAATGGATATAATTTACCTATTATTTTATCTACTGGTAATACTGTTGCTAAAAAATAATAACCTAGTACAATGGCTAACCAAATATTTGCACTTTCTAAACCTAAAGGCTTTAAATTATTTGATAATAAATCAACGGGTCCCATCATAAATACTGTACCAACAAGTATAAGAAGTACTACTGAGAATACCCTCATAACCTTTCTTGCACCTTCACCTAAGTAGATTCCAACAATTTCAGATATACTTTTTCCTTCATGTCTTAAAGAAAGCATACCAGAGAAGTAATCATGTACTCCACCTGCAAAAACACTACCTAAAGCTATCCAAAGAAATGCTGCCGGTCCAAATAATGCCCCTTGTATTGCTCCAAATATAGGCCCCAATCCAGCAATATTAAGTAGTTGAATTAAAAACACCCTTGGCCAACTCATAGGTACATAATCAACACCATCATTTATAGCGTTTGCAGGAGTTTCCCTTGTTTCTTCTACTCCAAAGGTTTTCTCTACGAGTTTACCATAAGTAAAATAACCTATTATTAAAACTATAATACCTAAAATAAAAAACCCCATTTAAAATCCCTCCTATAATATTTAACTTTTCCACCTTCAATTATATAGTTATATTTATTATAAAAGGAATTTCTAGGATAAGATGCTTTTTTTCAATCTTAAAATACAATATTCAAGGATAAGTGACAAAATGTTAATCTATATTCATAATGTCTTTAAAATTCTTTGACTTACTTCTGCTAACAGGTATCTTTTCCTCAATACTCTTAAGCTTAAGGTTAAAGGTTGAATTAAACCAAGGCTCTATTACTTCAATTAAATCTAAATTTATTAAATAACTTTTATGGCTTCTAAAAAAATTTGAACTATTTAGTTTTTCACCTAATTCTCCTAAGGTATAACTTGTTTCAAATTTTCCTTTTTTGCTAACAATAATTGTATTTTTATCTTCTATAGTAGCATAAATTATTTCTGATGAGTCTAAAGGAATAAGTTTTTCATTATCTGAAACAGATATTTTAGTTGAACACCTTCTTTCTTCCACTCTCAAACCTTGAATTAACCTATCAAGCCTATTAAAATAATCAGCCTTTCCTATATTCATGTTCTTAATAATCTTATCCATTCCTTTAGATAATCGTTCTACTGAAATAGGCTTTAAAATATAGTCTATAGCATTTACTTCAAAAGCTTCTAGGGCATATTCTTCATAGGCAGTAACAAATACTATAAAGGGAATATGGGACTCTTCCATTATTTTTCTTGCCACATCAATTCCATTAAATTTCGGCATTTCTATATCTAAAAAGATTAAATCTGGTTTTAATTTTCTATTCAATTCTAGTGCTTCTATTCCATGTGAAGCTTCTCCTATAATTTCTATATTTTTAAAATCTTGTAATATATATATTAATTCTTCCCGAGCAGGTAATTCATCATCTACAACTATAGCCTTAATCACACAGCTTCACTCCTTTCTCTTTTAGGAATTACCATTGTAACTTTAGTACCCTTACCTAATTCACTATCTATTATTAATCCATATTCTTTACCATATTTACTCTTCAACCTTTTATTAACGTTAATAAGACCTATACTATCTGAATTATTCTTACCTTTTAATGAATTATCTACTTGTTCAGAAGACATGCCTACTCCATTATCTTTTACTATTAATTCTGTATATCTTCTATTATCCTTAGCTATAATTTCCACGGTACCACCTTCAATTTTTTCTAATACTCCATGTTTTATAGAATTTTCTACAATTGGTTGTAATAATAATGGAGGCAACGTACAATCTATATCTTTAGGAATATCATATATAATTTTTAATTTGTCACCAAACCTTGCCTTTTCTATTTCTAAATAGGAATTTATATTCTCTATTTCTCTATGCAATTCAACATCTCCATTACCCTGTTGAAGATTATTTCTAAAATAATTTCCTAAGTGCACAAGTAAATTCCTAGCATTATCAGGTTGAGTCCTTATTAAAGACACTATAGTGTTAATTGCATTAAATAAAAAATGTGGATTTATTTGAGCTTGCAAAGCTTTTAATTCAGATTTTGCTAATAATTCTGCCTGATAATCTATTTTACTTAATTCAATTTGAGTAGAAAATAATTGGGCTAGTCCTAAGGCTAGTTCTGTTTCTACTTTTGTAATTGAATTTTCTTCTGTTTTATATAATTTTAATGTTCCTATTATCTTGTCTTCTTCTTTTAATGGTACTATTATTGCAGATTTCAGGCTACAGCTAGAATTTTCACAACCTATTCCTTCTTTAGAGTTTGCTATTAAGTGATCCCCCATTTTAATTGCTTCTTTAGTTAAACTTGTTTTTATTGGACTACCTACTAAATGATGACCCTCCCCAATACCTACATGGGCTAATATTTTATCTCTATCAGTAAAAGCAACAGCCTTTACATCTGTCATATTTTTTATTATCATAGCTGTTTCATAAGCTGTATCTTCATTAAGTCCTTTTCTAAAGTATTTCAATGTTTTGTTTGCTATTTTTAGTGCTAATTGAGCTTGGTGTGCTGCAGCCGATTCTAAATCTTTTATAATACTGTCAGTTATGGCTATAAAAACTGCTATTCCTATTCCATTGGCAATGGTCATTGGTACCCCTATTACTTTCACTAAACTCAGGGCATCTGAAAAAGGTTTAGCAAATATTAATATAATTATCATTTGCAATACTTCTGCTATCATTCCCGTAATTAATGCGAAGAATAATTTATTATCATACTTTTCCATTCTTTTAGCTAAAAAGCCTGACATTGTACCTTCCACAAATGTGGACAGTGCACAGGCAAAAGCGGTAAATCCACCTATATCAATTAAATATCTATGACCTCCTGCAATTATACCAGAAAGGATTCCTACAAAGGGTCCTCCTAAAAGACCACCTACAAAAACTCCAATTACCCTAGCATTAGCAAGAGCCCCTTTTATAGGGATTCCAGTATAAGTTCCAATAATACCATAGACTCCAAATATAATGGAAAGTAGTATTTTATCCTTAATAGTTATATTCTTTTTTGAAACTAATCGTCGAAATAATCCTATTTTAGACATGAAAAAAGCCAATAACATTATTATTCCTACTCGGTTAAATAAACTTTTAAATATCATTACTAACATATTCCACACCTCCCAATGAGCCACTTAGGACCGTCCCTACTGACTCACTTCTGTTTCTATTGACCTATTCTTACGAATTAGTTGGAAAAGTTGATAATATAATAGTATAATATATTTTAGCACATTAGAAAGGAGATTTTAAATGGAATTAAAAAAGAAAGATTTAATTACATCTGCAATATTTTTAGCATTAGCTATAATATTTACTCTAGGAATTCATTTTACAAAATTTAATGGAGCAATTTTTTCTCCAATGCATCTACCAGTCCTTTTATGTGGATTTATATTAGGCCCTGGTTATGGATTCATTATAGGGATTCTGTCTCCCATAATTAATAGTTTACTTAAGGTTATACCAACTTTCCCAGTAGCTTGGTCAATAGTTGTAGAAGTAGGATTATATGGCCTTATGAGTGGCTTATTATATAAAAAGTCTGGAATGAAAATTATACCTGCCTTAATCGGCAGTATGATAATAGGAAAATTAGGCGGTGCCTTAATTTTATCGAAAGCATTAGGTAAAAGTATAAAAATTATTACATTCTTAGCTATTCCCGGTATAATTATTCAACTTGTACTAGTTCCATTGATCATAAAAATTTATGAGAAAAAAACTAGAACTATAATAGCCCTAGAGTGAGTCAATAAGGACGGTCTTCGTTGACTCACTTTGTGAATCAATGAAGACCGTCCCTGATAATTCATTTCTCTATTGCTATTTTAAGGGTGTGCCAGGGTAAAGTTCCACATTTTACTCTTGCAGGCATATTAGAAATATTTTGTAAAACTATTGCATCTCCTAATTTTTCTAGCTCCTCATCTTCAGCTTCTTTTCTAATCATTTTTAAAAATACTTCTAATAGCTCTTCAGCTTCTTCTAAACTTTTACCTTCTATAAGTTCAATCATCATAGAAGTGGATGCTTGAGATATAGCACAACCTACTCCTGTAAAAGAAGCTTTTAATATAATATTATTTTCTATTTTAAGATGTAAAATAATATCGTCACCACAACTAGGATTATGACCTCTTTCTGATACTGTTGCATCTTTCATCTCTTCTTTATTTATAGGGCTTTTATTATGTTCCCTTATTAATTCTGTATATATTTGTTCTAAGTTCATAATAGATACCCCCTAACTTCCTCAAGGGCTTTTGCCAATCTATCTATATCTTCAAAAGTATTATAAAAATAAAAACTAGCCCTAGAAGTTGAATTAAGCCCCATATATTTCATAAAAGGTTGAGCACAATGATGCCCTGCCCTTATAGCTATATTCTTACTATCTAATATAGTTGCTACATCATGAGGGTGGACATCTTTCACATTGAAAGACACTATACTCTTTCTTTCCCCTAAATTTATACCTCCATGAATTTTTATATATTTATTTTCTTCTAATTTTTCTAAAGTATATTTTAATAATTCTTCTTCTATATTTTCAATTTCATCCATACCTATGTCTTCAATATAATCTATAGCTGCTGATAGTGAGACTACTCCCTCTACATTTTGAGTCCCTGCTTCAAATTTATAAGGTGTTTCATCGTAAGCTGTATCATATAAATCTACATATTCAATCATATCTCCACCGAAAAGAAAAGGTTCCATTTTTTTTAGCCTTTCTAACTTCCCATATAATACTCCTACTCCCATTGACGCCAGCATCTTATGACCGGAAAATACTAGAAAATCTACCCCTAGTTTTTCCACATTTACTTTCATATGAGGTATGGATTGGGCTCCATCTATTATAGTTATGGCTGAATACTTCTTCCCTTCTTCTATGATAGATTCTATAGGGTGAACCACTCCAAAGGCATTTGTTAAATAGGATAAACTTATTATTTTTGTATTTTTATTGATTTTATCTTCTATATCCTTTTCTAATAACTGCCCATTTTTATCACAATTTAAATAAATTATCTTAGCTCCTGTCCTTTTAGCTACATGCTGCCATGGAACTATATTGCTATGATGATTAGTAATAGCTAAAACTATTTCATCTCCTGGCTTTAAATTATTAAGCCCATAGGAGTAAGCTATTAAATTCAAGGCTTCTGTTGCATTTTTGGTAAATACTATTTCCCTTGAATCTTTGGCCCCTATAAACTTGGCTACCTTTTTTCTAGTTTCTTCATATGCTTCAGTAGCTTTCATACTTAAATAGTGAGCCCCCCTATGGGGACTCCCATTATATATTTGGTTGTATTTTTTTACAGCCTCTACAACTTGTCTAGGCTTCTGAGTAGTAGCACCATTATCTAGATAGGCTATAGTGCTACCATTTATATTTTGTTGTAATACTTTAAAATCCTTTTTATAATCCTTACCCATCTATTTTCCTCCTAGCCTATCTTTTACAAAATTCAATATATTTTCTTTCATTTGTTCATTGGATAAATAACCTAGTATAGGCTCAAATGTAGATTCTACTACAAGTATTTTTGCTGTTTCCTCATCTAATCCTCTACTCATAAGATAGAACATTTTATTCCCATCAATATGACCAGCACTAGCTGCATGGTTTCCAATTACATCATCTTCAGTAGTAAATAAGGCTGGTATCGCATGACTTCTTACTCTCTTATCAAGTAGAGTTGCATATTCCTTAGCGTCTCCTTCAGATCTTTTACTGCCCTTTACAAAGTTTTCTGTACTTCTAAATACTTTCCTTGCTTCATCAGTAAGAGCCCCTACTACTTCTACATAACCTTTAGATTCTCTGCCTATATAATCAATATCATAATTAAAATCCATTTTATCTTGTTCTGTACCTAAATATATAGCTTTTATATCTATCAGACTTCTATCGCCCTTAAGTTCTACATCATAGCTGGTTCCTTTAAGTTTAGAACCTAATTGAACATCTACAATATTTATCTTTCCGTCATCTTCTACATATATTGTATTAGAATCAAAATGGTTAATAGGTTTTGAATAATTTTGTACCTTATATATATTTAATTTAGCACCTTTTTCTACATATATCTTTGTAAAACCGTTATGAAACCCTACTGTTTTTCCATCATCCTCGTAGTTAATAAATATATCTAACTCACTATTTTCTCTACATATTATTAAATTATGGGATATTAAAATAGGGTTTTTTTCATCTATAATAAAGTCTATTTTAGACTTATTTTCTAATTTATCTTTTTGTGTATCTATAAAAAAACCTGTATTTGAATAACTTTCTGAAAATCTTAAAAACTTTTCTCCTAATGCATAATTCTCATCTAACTCCAAAAAGTCTATATATTTGAAATATAACTCATCTATATTTGTATTCAATTTAAAATTCTTTTCTCTTACAATATCTTTGTTATAATTTGGAACCTCTTCAGGGAAATTAATAGTTTCCCTTATTCTTTTCCAATAGGGATTGGAAATATTTCTATATCTTTTCCTGTTTTCTTCTCTATAATTTGAAAACATTTTATCACTCCTAACCTATACTTCCTTCTAATTCTATATCTATAAGATTGTTTAACTCTACAGCATATTCTAAGGGTAATTCTTTAGTAATTGGTTCTACAAAACCTCTTACTATCATAGCTTTAGCCTCATCCTCTGATAGTCCTCTACTCATAAGATAGAATATACTTTCATCGCTTATCCTTCCTATTTTTGCTTCGTGACCCATATCTATATCATCATTATTAAGTTCTATAATTGGAAGAGTATCGGATACCGACTCATCATCTAGCATTAAGGATTCACAGTTTACTGTAGCTTTAGCTGCCTCTGCATCTTTTGTTACTTGGAGTAAGCCTCTATACATAGCACTTCCTCCTGATTTTGATATGGATTTAGAATTTATTATGCAAGAAGTTTCTGGGGCTGCTAACAATGCTTTTGCTCCTGTATCTAAAATCTGGCCATTAGAGGCAAATGTTACCCCTGTAAATTCTGATTTTGCTCTTCTTCCTCTTAATACACTCATAGGATAAAGCATTGAAATCTTTGACCCGAAAGAACCAGATACCCATTCTATAGTTCCATTTTCATCAACTAAAGCTTTTTTCGTATTCAAGTTATACATATTTTTTGACCAGTTTTCTATAGTTGAGTATCTAAGTTTAGCATCTTTTTTTACAAATAGTTCTACTGCCCCAGCATGAAGGTTGTAGACATTATATGATGGGGCTGAACATCCTTCTATAAAGTGAAGATCTGCTCCTTCATCAACTATTATTAAAGTATGTTCAAATTGTCCTGCTCCCTTTGCATTTAATCTGAAATAAGATTGTAAGGGTATGTCTACCTTTACACCTTTTGGTACATATATAAAAGAACCACCAGACCAAACTGCCCCATGAAGAGCCGCATATTTATGATATGTGGGGGGTATAAGAGTCATGAAATATTTCTTCACCATATCTTCATATTCATGAACTGCTGTATCCATGTCTAGATACACTACTCCTCGTTTCTTCATATCATCTTTTATATTGTGGTATACAACTTCTGAATCATATTGGGCTCCAACTCCTGCTAGTGCTTTTCTCTCTGCTTCGGGTATTCCCAATCTTTCAAAAGTATCTTTAATATCATCTGGTACATCTTCCCAGGTATGGTTCATATCTGTATCTGGTCTTACATAATAAATAATATCATCTATATTTAAACCTGAAAGATCTGGTCCCCAAGTGGGAACTGGCTTTTCATTAAATATTTTTAAAGATTTTAATCTTAAATCTAACATCCACTCAGGTTCATTTTTTGTTTAGAAATTTCCCTTATAATATCTTCATTTAAACCCTTTATAGTAGCGAATCTATGTTTTTCTTCATCAACTACATCATAAACAGTTCTATCTATATCTTCTACATAGGTTTTCTTTCTTTTAGCCATTTTCACCTCTCCCCCTTTTATACATGCCTTTTAAAGTTCTCATAACCTATTTCCTCTATTTCATCAGCAAGTTTTCTATCACCTGTTTTTACTATCTTTCCATCTACTAATATATGGACAAAGTCTGGTTCTAAATAATCTAGTATTCTATTATAATGAGTAATTACTAAGAAGGACCTTGTTCCATCTTTCAAATTTTTAATTCCTTCATATATAATCTTAATAGCATCCACATCTAAACCGGAATCTGTTTCATCTAATATGGCCAACTTTGGATTTAATATAGCCATTTGAAGAATTTCATTTTTTTTCTTTTCTCCTCCCGAAAATCCTACATTTAAATACCTATCTTCATAGCCTTCAGGAACTTCTAAGTCCTTCATATGCTTTTTAAGTTCTCTCTTAAATTCTATTATTGGAACATTTTTTCCCGTAATAGCCTTCTTCGAAGTTCTTAAAAAGCTTTCCACTGTTACACCAGGTATTTCTTCTGGATATTGGAAAGAAAGGAACAATCCTTTTTTTGCCCTTTCATTTACTGATAATTCCTGTATCTCTTCTCCTTCAAAATAAATACTTCCTTTATCTACCTTGTATTCTGGATGACCCATTAATACATTTCCAAGAGTAGATTTCCCTGCTCCATTTGGTCCCATAATTAAATGGGTTTCTCCTTCATTTATTTCTAAATTTAAACCTTTCAGTATATTAGCCTCATCTACTGAAACCTCTAAGTCATCTATCTTTAATAAGTTTTTACTCATATATATCTTTCTTTCTACTGATAATGATTATCATTATTATCCGATATTATATATATACCACAACCTATGGGTTTTAACAACTTATTTATATAAATGAGTCAATAGGGACGGTCCGAGACCACTGAAAAAGGCCAGTTTAAATTTCTCATCTAATCATTAAGTTGGTATTTTCTTGTAAGATATTAAATATATCTTAGAAACAACAGAAAATGAGGACATTTTAGGGGATAGTATGCCTGCTATCCTCTTTAAATTAACTGCAATTGCAGTTAATTTAGCTTGTATAGACATGCTTCGCTTACCGTGCCCTCGAGCACGGTTTAATCCATGGTTATTCTTCATTTTGTATTATCCAATATTTTAATTGTTTTAGGATTTTCTTTTTCGTTAACGACATCTTCGATTTTTCTTATTTCTTCTTTAAGATAATTTTCCATAACCTTCTTAGCTTCTTTATGATCTTTAATATCTTTGTATTCAGGTATATTTTGATTAATGTTCCTCGGTTAATGTTCTTCGGTAATTCTCCAGATTAATTCATCTTCATAAGTTTTAAATATTTTTTTCGCTAAACGCTTCATAACTCTTTCAGGAGTAGTTTTAAAAGTATTAGCTTTAGTATGAGTTGTATCAACACTAACACCGGTATCCTCGATTATTCCTTTATCCATGCATTGTCGAATAATTTCAACTATGATCTCATCTAAGGTTATGTCATTTAGTCTATGTCCCTAAATTTAGATAGTAAACTTGGGTGCGGTAAATCTGTTACAAAACTTAAATCTATGGCACTATTTATTAATTTTAGTGTGTGTTTTCCAGTATTTTTTTGTATAATATTGAATAGATGCTTAATTGATTATCTTTATCTTTAAGCATGTGAAAACCCCCCTCTGGTTATAGTCTGATAACTGTATTATATCAGTTCGGGGGGTTTTACTATACATTCATCCATAATTCTAGTAAATCTGTTAATTTTTATAATATATTTTTTAATGGTCTCAGACCGTCCTTACTGACTCAGATTGTGAATCAGTTAGGACCGTCCATGGTGACTCATAGTTAGTTCTGTTACTATGAAGCTGGCTACGTCTTCGGCGTAAGATCCGGTGGTAAAACCTGCGTCATAGCCTAGTTCTTGGGCTAATTCATGGGATATTCTTGGCCCACCACATGCTAGTATTATTTCATCTCTAATTCCTTCTGCTTCTAATAGTTCTACTAACTCTGTTAGATTTGGTATATGTACATCTTTTTGGGTTACTACTTGGGATACTAGTATTGCATCTGCATCTAATTCTATAGCTTTTGCTACTAGTTCCTCATTAGGCACCTGACTTCCCATATTTATAGCTTTTACTCCTTCATATCTTTCT
>DATGTQ010000051.1 GCA_035301805.1 Tissierellales bacterium | reverse complement strand
TTTCATCTTTTTAGGTGCCAAGTCTAAAATAGCTGACATACTAACATGTTGACCTTTTCTTACACCATAACCAAGTCCCATGAAAGTAACAATTACTACTAATAGTTGTCCTAATTCTTCGGCAAAAGTCCATGAACTTTTAAAGACTCTTCGAGCAATAACATTCCCAATTAATATAGTTGCCATAATAATTATACCTGAACTCAAAATAAACTCTTCTATTCTCATTACAGCCCTATCAATCTTTTTCAACTTATTCATATAGTTTTCCCCCTTACTTTAATTAATCATTAGTTTCCCCTGATAAGTATTTCAATGCTGTTCTTATATGCATTTCAGTTCCAATGATTAATGCTTCTTCGTCTATATTAAACTTTGGATGGTGATGAGGATAATTTGTTTCTTTTTTCTTATTTCCTACACCTACAAAGTAAAAGGTAGACGGTATGCCAATGGTAAATTCAGAAAAATCTTCCCCAGCCATTGTAATATAAGGAACCAAATTTTCTTCTCCTACTAAATCTAATGCAATAGTCCTCACAAGATTAGTCATTTTCTTTTCATTTACTACAGGAAAGTTACTTGGAATAATCTCCATTTCATATTCAGCATTAAACGTTTTACATATTCCAGCAACAACCCTTTCTAATCGTTCTCTAGGTCTTTCAATAGAATTAGCTCCTCCTTTATAGAGATATCTAAGGGTTCCCTCCATTGTAACCACTTCTGGAATTACATTAGATGCATTTCCCGCATTTATTTTTGAGAAATTTATTAATGTAGGACTAAGGGCATTAATCTCTTTTGTTTGGATAAATTGAGCACCTATAATAATTTGGGCTGCTATTAAAACCGGGTCTACAGCTTCATGAGGCATAGCGGTATGTCCACCTTTTCCTTTGATAGTAAGTTTAAAATTATCATGGGCACCCATAACTGGACCTTCATCAATACTTATCTGCCCTATCTCTAATGGGCTCCATAGATGTATTCCAATGGCAGCATCAACTTTGGGATTTTCTAAAACCCCGTCCTCAACCATGTATTTAGCCCCTGCTTCCTCTTCGTTAGGCTGAAAAACAAATTTAATATTACCATTAATTTCACCTCTGTATTTTGATAATATCTTTGCTGCAACTAATAACATAGCCATATGACCATCATGACCACAAGCATGCATTACGCCTTTATTTCTAGATTTATAAAGGATATCGTTTTCCTCTTCTATAGGTATTGCATCCATATCTGCTCTTATAAGTAAAGTTTGTCCAGAATTATCCCCTTCTAATAAAGCAACTACTCCTGTTTTTGTCATTCTTTTTACTTTTAAACCACAACTTTTTAAATACTTTTCTACAATCTTTTGAGTCCTAAACTCTTTAAATCCTAACTCTGGATACATATGAAAATCTCGTCTTAATGTTATGAGCTCATCCTTAAACTTATTAATTTCATTTTTTATTTCCACTATTAGCCCCCTCTCTAATATTTCTCTAGTAAACTTCCATAGCTTTTAATCTTTTCCTCTATTCCACTTACTCTTAGTGAATACCAAAATGTAGCTTGATTTGCTGATATAACTGGTTTACCTAAATCCTTCTCTAGATACTCTAGGATCGCTATACTTCGTATACCAGTACATAAAATTACTACTGCCTCCGCATCCACTGTATCTACCCTTTTAGCTAATTTGTATACAGTTTCTAAGCTTTGATTATCAATTTCTGAATCATATAGTAAACCTAATCCTAATATATTTGTTACATTGAACCCATTATCTTCTAAGAATAATTTACCTTTTTTATTCACTTCTTCTATGTACGGAGTTGCTACTGCCACCTTTTTTACTTTTAAAGCCTTTAAAGCCGATACTACGGCTCTCGATGTTGTGATACAAGTTGTACCGCTAGAGGCCTTTTCCATATTTTTAATTAATTCTTTATCATAATGATAACCGCCAATAAAACTGCCACTAGTACAACCTAAAGCAATAACATCTACTGGAGCTTGAGATAATAATTTTACAGCCTTTATAGCCTGGCTACCTATTTTAGATAGCTGCTCTTCGTTAGTTTCTAAAAGTGAAATTCTAGTAGTACATGTAATTACGCCCTCTGGCGACATTTTATAAAACTCTGGCTCCATAACCCACCCAGGGGCTGGATAAATTAAACCTATTTTTACTCTACCACCATATGCAAAATCCTTCATTTTTCCTCCTTTACTCAATATTGAGTATTTTTAAATAAATGCCTTGAATAAACTATTATATAATTATAATATTAGATTAAAGGACTATAATCATTATGTGAATTGTATGAATTTTTTAATATTTTATAGTCAATTTGTTTAAGTACAACTTTACCTCGCTAGATAAATAGCCAATTATATTTCCCTATATTCTGGAGCTTACTTCTAAATTATGATACTATAAAACCAATCTAACGTTTTGAAAGATACAATTCTTTTATAGAAACATAATATTATTCTTCCTTTGGAGGTTGAACAAGTATGTTATTTACAATAGAAGATTTTTTAGATTTAGATATTCTTGAAGAAGCCTGCGTAAAGACATCTATTGAAACAGTTAATGATCGATTTATAGAATCCATATCTGTTACGGAACTTCCCGTGGAAAACTTTGTGCATAAAAATGAATTAGTACTTACTACATGTATGGGATGCAATAATGATACAGGAGTATTTAAAAGTTTTGTTAAAGATGTTCACCAATCAGGAGCATCTGCCTTAGTAATATCTGTTGGAAGATATGTAATGGAAACACCTCAAGAAGTAATAGATTTTGCCAATGAACTTAATTTCCCAATTATTGAAATACCATGGAAAATTAGGTTTGCAAACATTATAGAGACTGTACTTCTAGAAATTAATAATATAAAACAAAGTAATTTAAAATACTTTGAACAATTACAGAAAAAACTTCTTACTTACTTTTTAAATGGTTCTACTTTAACAGAAGCTGCTGAATTAATATATAGAGAATTAGGAAATCAGGTTGTTATTGCTAGTGCTGCTGGAACCATTAAAGGAATAAGTAATAACTCTGAAGAATTTGTAAATATTTTAGCCCCACCTCTTAAAATTTTAGCATCGGGAAAAAATTTAGACTCATTAGATACCTTCAATTTCCGGGATAAGTATACAGTCTATAAAATTAGCTCCAAAAATATTGTATATGGATATTTATATCTTAGGACCTTGTATAAAACTATAGAAAATGATTATGTGAAAGATAACAAAACATTTGTTGTCAGGCATATTGTCTCTCCTATTTCCCTTTGGTTTGATAGGGAACAAACTATTTTTGAGACTGAAATGCACCATCAAGACAATTTCGTATGGAACTTGATTAAGGGAGATAAGAAAGAACTTAATGAACTTCATACCCAGGCCAAATCAATAGGATACGAACTTTCACTTCCCTACATTTGTATCGTTGGAAATATTTCAAATTTAGAAAAGTGTTATCATATGGAAAGATTTAATTACTCTTCCTATGAGGCTTGGAAATTTAATTGCATAAAATCAATAAAATCTTATATTTTAAGAACTAGTCGGGCTAAGGGACAATCTGTAATGACTACATATCAAGAAGAAAGGCTAATTATTTTTCTTGAAATTCGCAGCAATAATATAGAAATAGAAGCTAATAATTTTTTAGATGTAATTGAAACCCAACTCAAACTTATTTGTCCTAAATTAGTTATTTCATGGGGAATTAGTGAAAACAAAGTACATAACTATTCTTTTAACAAAGCTTTTCTTGATGCCAAAATCTCTTTAGAAATTTTACATAATGAAAAGGAACCAGGATATAGAAACATCTATCATAATACTAGCATTTAT
>DATGTQ010000050.1 GCA_035301805.1 Tissierellales bacterium | reverse complement strand
AATACAAGTAATAGAATATTAGTACCTGAAGCACGTCAAGCTTTAAATCAAATGAAAACTGAAATAGCAAGTGAATTAGGTATGGCAAATTATGAATCAATGGATAAAGGTAATCTTCCATCTAGAGAAAATGGTTATGTTGGTGGAAATATGACAAAAAGATTAGTTGAAATGGCTCAACAAAACATGAGTGGTGGAGGAACAACTACTAGATAAGTAAATATATTAAAAAAGATAGGTCAAAGACCTATCTTTTTTAATTCCTTTTTTAATGTTAAAATTCAATTTCACCTTTAATTTTTAGTCCTATTTTCAACTTTAATTTTTAGTTCAAGTTCTCTTCTGGTGAAAAGACTCTTTGGCCTAATTCTTTGTCTATCATATATAAGCCTTCTGCTTTTTCCTGTACTCTTTCTAAACTTGCTATAATATCTTTCATCATATTTTCTTCCTCTATTTGTTCATCAATGAACCATTTAAGAAAACTAATAGTAGCATGTTCCTTTTCTTCCATAGCTATATCCATTAATTCATAGATCCTACCTGTAACAAATTTTTCATGTTCTAATGCAGCCTTAAACACTTCTAGTGGTGAACCAAAATCATTTTCTGGTTCCTCTAGTCCCAATATTTTCACTTTTCCATCCATTTCATTGACGAAATCAAAGAATTTCATTGCATGAAACTTTTCTTCTTTAGCTTGCTCTAAGAAAAAGTTAGCAAATCCACTTAAATCTTCCCCTTCACAGTAAGCAGCCATAGCTAAATAATAATGGGCTGAATAAAGCTCATGCTTTATTTGTAAATTTAATTCCTCTAATAACTTTTCCGACAACATATAATTACCTCCTTATTTTTATCAGCATAGTAAATATACCCAATTATTTATTAAATAATCTATGGATCAAACTATAAAATTTTATTTGGTTAATCCATTAAAAAAATATCTAATTTTTTATAAACTTCATAACCAATATTATCAGTTATAGGCATGTTATGATCCTTAAAAAATTCAATTAATGCTACTTTCATTCCATCTCCATAAATTCCATCAATAGTTCCTTCATAATACCCTTTTTGTTTTAACCTTTTTTGGACTTCTTGAACATCTGAGCCTCTATGACCAGGTTTTAATGTTCTAAACCCATTGGCAAAAGGACCATAAGAGCCATTAATAATTGTAACTCTAGTTTCATAATCAACTAAAGAATATAATTCTTCCACATCCTTATTTCTCATTCTGATACAACCTTGAGATGCATCGTATCCAATTGACTGAGGTTTATTAGTCCCGTGAATACCAAACTTTCCCCAGGGCACATCTAAACCTAGCCATCTAGAACCAAAGCCTCCTCCCCATTTTCCCTTTTCAACAATTTTAAAGGTCCCTAAAGGCGTAGGAGTATCAGGCTTTCCAGTAGCTACAACATATTCCTTTAATATTGCATCCGTATCTATATCTATTAAATATAATGATTTAGTATTTACATCTATTAGTATAACTAGATTTTTATCTTCATAATTTAAATAAACTCCCTGTTTTTCATAATTTATATCCCTTTTGGTTTGCTCAATATGGATATAATGTCCCAATACAATAACTACTAAAGTTAAAGTAAAACTAAGGAGTATAATCCACACTCTCTTTTTCACCTAAACTCCCCCCTCATCTATTATTTATATGCTATGTATTTTATAAATAAAACTAAAAGAAAACCTATTTTTTATATTTTTATTGTTTGAAAAAGTATACTTTTTTAGAAAATAAAAAATCTACATATTTCAATAAATATGTAGATTTTTATTTTCTATTCTCTTTTTAAATTTAAAACAAATATACCTAGAATTACTAATATAAGGCCTATAACTATATTTAGAGTAAAAGCTTCATTTTTTATAAATATCGCCGATAGAATAGAACCAAATATTGGTATAAACAGTCTATATATAGAAACCTCTCCTGCTTTATTATACTTCAATAATATATACCATAGTACAAAGGCAGTAGCAGATAGAAACGCCGTATATAGTAGAAGCATTAAAGAAAGTCCATCAAAAATAAGGTTGCTGCCTTTCATACCTATTTTCCCTACTAATAATAACAATAGTGATCCTGAAAACATTTGGCCACCAGTTAATAATATTGAATTTATTCTACCAGAAATATCCTTTACATAAATAGTTGCAATTGCACTAACTAATGCAGATATCAGTAAAAACCCTTCTCCAATAAATTCAAAATTTAAATCAAAACCTTTATTCATATTTACGACAAGAACTCCAACAAAGCCCAAAATAAGGCTAATAATTTTTCTTTTATTGATTTTATCATCAGAATATAAGAAATGAGCAGCAATTACTACAAAAAAAGTACCACTAGCCTGTATTATTGCACTTTTTATACCTGTTGTATTTGCTATGCCAATATAAAAGAAAAAATATTGCAGAGAAGTCTGCAATAATCCTAATAGTATTATAGGTTTTATAGATTCTTTTCTTACACTTATATCTACCTTAAAAATAAATTTCCCATATAAAAACACAAGTACTGAAGCCAAAAAAAATCTAATTCCTGCTAAATATATTCTTGAATATATATCAGTTATCTCCAAAGCTAATCTTTCATAACTAATTTTTAATGCAGGAAATGCACTTCCCCATAGTGCTGTACATATAAGAGAAATAATAAGAATATTTCTTTTTTTAGTAAATGTTTTTTCCATATGCATCTCCTTCTATGTAAAAATTTCCTAGAAAGCTATAATTATTCCACCATCATTAGCATAAGCAGAACTTAAGCCTGCAGTTTCTACTATTATAACCTCTTTGAAATTATACATTTCCTCTATTTGTTTTTTTAACTTTTCTGCTTTTTCAGGAGCATTACAATGGGCTATACCTAATATCTTTTCTTCTAATTTTTCGCCTTGTTCCCCTATTACTTCAACTAATCTCTTAAAAGCCCTTTTTTTCCCTCTAGTTTTTTCCACTAATCTTATTGTGCCATCATCATTAGCTCCCATAATAGGTTTAATTGATAATATTGAACCTATATGGCTTAAAAGTTTACTAATCCTACCCGCCTTCACTAAATTATCAAGAGACTCTAGTACAAAGAAAGTCTTCATATCTTCTATATACCCTTCTACTTCTTCAATTATATCAAATTTATCAAATTTCTTTTCTATCAATTCATTTATCTTCATGCTTATCAAAGTTTCGCCTATAGATGCACTTAAGGAATCAAATACATGGATAAACTTTTCTTTTGACTGTTCAAGAATAATGTCTTTTGCTAACATTGCATTATTATAAGTACTGCTTAAAGCTGATGATATTGTTACTACAAAAATATTTTCTCCCTTCTCATATTCCTTCATAAAATCATTTGGAGATGGACTTGCTGTTTTCACTGGCTCTTTACTATTTTTCATATCTGCTAACAATTTTTTTGTGTCAATATTTTCATCATCTACATAAGAGTTTCTACCTACATTGATCTTTAAGGGTACTAATCCAATATTTAGCTTTTTCTTCAAAGCTGGCGTTAAATCACAACTACTATCTGCAACAATTTTATTCTTCTCCAAAATTATCACTCCTTAACCTTAAATTATATACAATAAATTGAAATTATAATCTTATTTTTTAAAATAAACGTATGATAATCGTATCATTGTCTTTTTTACATGTCAACCGCTTTGACAATAGGGTAAATTATGTCTTTACTTTAACTTAACGTTAAGGTGGTTTAAATATAAATTAAATTTGCCATAAGGTTCATCAATAACAATAGAAACTATATAAATATAATCTATTTTAATAAGGAAGTAAAGTCCTATATAATTAGTATAGATTGATATTTTTTTCATAAAGGGGAGGTTAAAAATGGATAGTAAAAAGAAGATATTTATATCCGGTGGTATTCTTGGATTGATAGGTGCTATTTTAATGAAGTTTGGCAATCCAGGAAATATGGGAATTTGCGTGGCTTGTTTTTATAGGGATATAGCAGGTGCCTTAGGACTGCATAGAGCAGAAGTAGTACAGTATATAAGGCCTGAAATAATTGGTTTTATATCTGGAGCTTTAATTATTTCAATATTAAAAGGTGAATTTAAACCTAGAGGTGGATCAGCTCCTATTATTAGATTTACATTGTCAATCTTTTTAATGTTTGGTGCATTAGTATTTTTAGGTTGTCCTTTAAGAATAATTTTAAGACTAGGAAATGGCGATTTAAATGCATTGGTAGGTCTCTTAGGATATATACTAGGCATATACATAGGTGTCCAATTCCTTAAAAAGGGCTATACTTTAGGAAGAAGTTATGAACAAACAAAAACCTCTTCTTACATTATTCCAGGACTAGCCCTAGTATTACTAATATTACTACTTGCAAAACCAGCATTTATCTTTTTTAGTACAGAAGGACCTGGTTCAATGACAGCTCCTATAGCTCTTGCTTTAATACTAAGTATAGTAGCTGGTATCATACTACAAAGAAGCCGTATATGTACAGCTGGGGGTTTTAGAGATCTTATACTTATAAAAGACAATTATTTCTTTTGGGGTCTTATTGGAATCTTTTTATTTAATTTAGTAGGTAATTTAATACTTAATTTTGATACTTTCAATCTTGGTTTTTCAGAACAACCAGTTGCCCATTCAGAACATTTATGGAATTTCTTAGGCATGATTTTAACAGGTATTTGTTCAATTTTCCTTGGTGGTTGTCCATTAAGACAAACAATACTTGCCAGTGAAGGAGATTCAGATGCTGGAATTACTGTATTGGGATTAATTGTTGGAGCAGCCTTAACTCATAATTTTGATATTGCTTCAAGTCCAAAAGGAGTTACAACGAATGGAAAAATAGCAGTAATAATAGGATTGATTGTCGTCCTAGCTATAGGATATAGTGTTGTTAAAAATGCTAAACGCCAAGAAGAAAAGGAGGCAAAAGAATATGTCTAAAATTATAGATGCTAGAGGAAGGTCTTGTCCTGAACCTGTAATAATGACTAAAAACGCAATTGATTCTTTTCCTAATGAAGAGTTAGAAGTTTTAGTTGATGCAAAAGTAGCAGTAGAAAATATAAAACGCTTTGCAAAAAGTAAAGGATATGATATAAAAGTAGATAGTAAAGGAAATAAATTTACTTTGCATATTAAAAAATAGGTGGAATACAAATGAAGAATTATTATTGTGTAGTTACTTTTCATACTACCCAGCAACCTTTAGTTTTTGAAAAAGCTTTAAAAAAAGAAGGTTTAGATATAAAGCTTATGCCAGTGCCTAGGCAAGTTAGTTCTAGTTGTGGCATTGCTGCCAAAGTAGACTGTGAAAAGAAAGAAAAAATCTTTGCTATATGTAAAGAAAAAGACCTTGAAATAGAAGGAATTCACAAGATTATAAAAAGTAAAAATAGCAAACGGTTTTTTAACCGATAAAAATGAGAGGAAAATCCTCTCATTTTTTATTTCCTTCTAATATTTAAACTAATTCTTTCTATCGTATCCTCATTAAGTATTATACAATAAGTAAACAATATACCTACTGTATAGCCTCCTATTATATCTGTAGGCCAATGGACCCCTAAATAAATACGACTATAGCCAATTAATCCAATGAAAATAAAATTTAATATCCATAGCATAATATTTTTTCTATTGTTTAATTTATCCCTAGTAAGTAAATAAGTAATAATAGTGTAAAAAGTCATAGAAACCATAGCGTGGCCACTAGGAAAACTGTATCCACTTTTTTCTATTAAAAAATACTTTATAGGTCTAGTTCTTATATAATAATATTTTAATAATGTATTTATCCCAAAACTACCTATAGAGGACAATATTAAAAAAGTAGCACTAACCCAATTTTTCTTTTTAACCATGAACAATAAAATAAGTAACCCTACTGGGAGTAAAAATTTATATGAACCAAAAAAGGTAATTATCTTCATAACTTTTGTTTTAATAGGAGTAACATTTTCGTCTACCTTTTTTAAAATCTTCTCATCAAAATATATACCTTCTTTAGATCCCTTAACTTTATGCCCAAGAGAAACAAATACTATTATAAGTATAGCAACTGCAATTAATTTCATATATTTATTCTTCATATTACACCTCCAATATATTATATAGTGGTAGATATCTATACTTTAAAGTGCTATTAAACTTTCTATTATATATATCTAATATTCTACCTATTCTTTTTAATCTACTATTTAGAAAATCTTTTAATAATTTGATTGTTCAATCATTTAGTTATTTAATCCATACTATAATATCCTATTTAATCTAATTCTTGTAATGTCATTATCCCTTAAACTTCTAATCTCTATTTACTTTCAACTTCTCTTATAATAGTGTATATCCTCCTATTTAAATGTCAAATGGATTATTCAGTATAGAATTTATTATTATATCTAGTAAATTAGCTATGGTTACCATCTTATCTCTAGATATATTTTCTAACTTTAGGCCTTATACTTAATTTAGCATCATGAATTGGAAACCTAAACTTAGGGCTTTAATTATTTTATTCGATGAAGGTTTGTTTTATTAAATACTTCCATAATTATAATAAAAAAATAAAAAGGTAGCAAGTTTTTTGCTACCTTTTTATTTTTCTCTTTTACTTTATTTTCTTTTTTCTTTTCTTTCTCTTTCTAGTCTTCCTCTTTCTAGGTGGTGCTATATGAATAGCTTGCCCTTCTAAGCCTAAAACCGCCTCATAAAAGGCTTCGCTTAATGTTGGATGAGCATGTATAGTATTAGCTATATGTTCTATGGTTAAACCATTAGATATAGCCAAAGCCCCTTCATGTATTAAATCATTAGCATGAGGTCCTATGATATGAACCCCTAGTACCTTATTGTCTTCATTAGAGGCTATTACTTTTACTAATCCATCTGCCTCACCTAAGGTCAATGCCTTTCCATTGGCTGCAAACATAAATTTACTTACTTTGCATTCAATTCCCTTTTCTTTAACTTCTTCCTCCGTTAGACCAACATGGGCAACTTCTGGAAAACTAAATACACAGTTTGGATAAATATCTAAATTTATAGTAGGTTCTAAACCCATTATCTTTTCTACAGCATATACTCCTTGAGCTGAGGCTACATGAGCCAATTGAATACCAACATCATTTACATCTCCAATAGCATATATACCGTCTATATTGGTTTCAAAATGCTCATTAACTTCTATGCCTTTATATGAATGTTTTATTCCTACTTCATCTAGGTTTAATCCTTCAACAACAGGCCCCCTACCAGATGCAATTAGAACTTTATCTCCAATTACATCTATTTCCTTATCCTTATTTTTATATTTTGCAGTTACTCTTAGCTTATCTCCATCTTTAACTATTTCCTTCGCTCGAATATTCATATAAACATCTACACCTCTTTTTTTCAAAAGAGGAGTAATCCTTCTACGGATTTCCATATCTGCATTTTTAAGCATCCTTGATGCTAATAATATTACATTTGAACCTAAACCGTTATAAATACTTGCAAATTCTACTCCTATTACCCCAGCACCTACAACTATTAATGTCTCTGGTATTTCTTCCATTTCTAAAAGGTCATCACTAGTTATTACACCCTCTAAATCTATACCCTCAGTCTCCGTCATTGTAGGCCTTGAACCTGTGGCAATAATAATATTATCCGCTTTAATCTCCTTAATTTCTCCATCTTTTAGCTTTACTTCAACGTTTCTATCATCTATTAAAAGGGCTCTCCCATCATAAAATTCTATATTTTCATAAGAAGATATAAGGGTTTCTATTCCTCTTACTAATTGATTAACTATTTTATTTTTATTTTCTTGCAGGACCTTTCCATCAATTTTAGGATTTTCCACTGTTATGCCAAATTTTTCACTATTAGTTATTTCACCGAAAAGTTCGGCATTTTTAAAATAAGTTTTAGTAGGGATACAGCCTCGATTGAGGCATGTTCCCCCTACTTCCCTATCCTCTATTAAATGTACATTTGCTCCTAATTGAGCTGCTCTAATAGCTGCCACATAACCTCCAGGACCTGCCCCTAATATTACTATATCTTTAGCCAAATATCGCACCTACCCTTCCCATTTTAATACTGGCTTTCTTGCTGCATGTACTTCGTCTACTCTCCTAATTGGAGCATTGTGAGGCGCTTCTTTTAGTTTTTCTGAATCTTCTTCAGATTCTTTTGCAATTTCTATTAATACATTAACAAAAGCATCTAAAGTTTCTATACTTTCAGTTTCTGTTGGCTCAATCATTAAGGCTTCATTAATAATTAGTGGGAAATATACTGTTGGTGGATGGAAACCAAAATCTATCAACCTTTTAGCTACATCCATTGTAGAAACTTCTAAATTATCTCCTTTTAATCCACCTAATACAAATTCATGTTTGTATATCGTATCTATTGGTAAATAATAATGTTCTTTTAATTTTTGGCCTAAATAATTAGCATTTAATACAGCCATTTGACTAGCTTTTTTAAGTCCATCTTTACCCATAGTTAATATATAGGTATAGGCTTTTACTAATACATTAAAATGGCCATAGAAATCTTTAACTTTACCTATACTTTTTGGTATATCATAGTCCAAATAATATCTTTCTTCATCTTTTTCTACCATGGGTACTGGTAGGAACTCTATTAATTCTTTTTTAGCACCTACTGGTCCACATCCCGGACCTCCTCCACCATGAGGTGTAGAAAATGTTTTATGAATATTTAAATGAACTACGTCAAATCCCATATCTCCAGGTCTAGCAATACCCAAAATTGCATTTGCATTTGCTCCGTCATAATATACTAGTCCACCAGCATTATGAACTAAATCTGCAATTTCTTTAATTTCTTCTTCAAATAAGCCTAAAGTATTAGGATTTGTAAGCATTAAACCTGCTATTTCGTCATTTAAAACTGCTTTTAAGCTTTCTGTATCTACTAAACCTTTTTCATTTGATTTAACTTCCACAGTTTCAAAGCCAGCCATTATAGCAGATGCTGGGTTAGTTCCATGAGCTGAATCTGGAATAATTATCTTTGTTCTTTGGTTCTCTCCCCTATTTTCATGGTAAGCTTTTATAAGCATTAAACCAGTCAATTCACCATGAGCACCAGCTGCTGGTTGTAAAGTTACTCTATCCATACCAGTTATTTCTGCTAAAGCCTTTTCTGCTTCATACATTAATCTTAATGCACCTTGAACAGTTTCTTCTGGCTGATTTGGATGAATATTTGCAAATCCATCTAATCTTGCCATATCTTCATTAATCTTAGGATTATACTTCATAGTACAAGAACCTAAGGGATAAAATCCTGTATCTACCCCATAATTCTTATTCGATAGATTAGTATAGTGTCTTATAATGTCAACTTCATTAACCTCTGGTAAGTCTAATTCTTCATCATTTAAAAAATCTTCTGGAATTAAATCATTAACTGGAGTTTGATCCACATCGTTTTCAGGAAGCCTACTTGCAATTCTTCCTGGTTTCGATAGTTCAAATATTAGGTTATTATATTTTCTCATTTTATCCCCTCCAATACATCCACTAGATTATCAATTTCTTCCCTAGTTCTCTTTTCTGTAACACTAAAAAGAACTCCATTTTCGTATTGAGGGTAGTCTTTACCTAAAGAGTAGCCTCCTAGGATATTCTCCTCTAATAATCCCTTAGAAATATTTTCTGGTTTTACATCACTTGTAACTGCAAACTCTTTGAAAAATGGTTTATTAAATAATGGTTTGTATTTTCCAGATTCTATCATCTTATTGTATGCATAATGGGCTTTTTGAGTACTTTGAAGTGCTACTTCTCTTAAGCCTTTCTTTCCTAAAGCAACCATATATACTGCACTTGCCAATGTATTTATTCCTTGGTTAGTACATATATTTGATGTTGCCCTTTCTCTTCTTATATGTTGTTCCCTTGCTTGTAATGTAAGCACATAAGCTCTATTACCATCAGCATCTATAGTTTCTCCTACAATTCTTCCAGGTAATTTTCTCATATATTTTTTACTAGTTGCCATAAATCCTAAATAAGGTCCACCAAAGTTTAAAGCAAGTCCTAAGGATTGACCTTCTCCTATTACTATGTCAACTCCTAAAGATGCTGGTGTTTTTAGTATTCCTAAAGATATAGGATCCATACTTGCAATTAACATAGTCCTTTTTTGACTATGGGCTATTTCTTCAATAGCCTTTATATCTTCTATTATGCCAAAATGATTAGGACTTTCAACTATAACTGCTGCTGTGTCCTTAGACATTTTTTCTTTTAAATCTTCAACATCTGTAACCCCATCTTTTTCTTCTATTTCAATAATTTTTATTCCTTGGGTATGAGCATAGGTTTCAAGTACTTGTCTAGATTGTGGATTTACAGTTTTTGAAATAAGGACTTCTTCTTTTCTGCTTACATTTACAGCCATAAAAGCTGCTTCAGCTATTGCTGAACCTCCGTCATACAAAGATGCATTAGCTACGTCCATTCCTGTTAACTTGCAAATCAATGTTTGATATTCAAATATATACTGCAATGTACCTTGGCTAATTTCTGCCTGATACGGTGTATAGGAAGTGTAAAATTCACTTCTTGAAATAATATGATTTACAACTGATGGAATATAATGGTCATAAGCTCCTGCTCCTAAGAAGCAAGTGTAGTCGCTGATAGTTTTATTTTCATTGGCTAATTTTGACATATATCTAGTTACTTCTAGCTCTGACATAGATTCTTTTAAATCTAAATCTCTATTTAATTGTAATTCAGAATCTATATCTTTAAATAAATCATCAACTGTATCTACACCTACAACTTCTAACATTTTCTTTATATCTTCATCAGTGTGTGGAATGTAGGGATACATACTTAAGCCTCCTCATCTAAAAACTTCTTATAATCCTCACTTGACATTAAATTATCTAATTCACTTTTGTCTGCAACCTTAATTTTAACGATCCAGTTTTCATAAGGATCTTCGTTTAATAAAGCTGGTTCATCTAATAAATCTTCATTTACTTCAATAATTTCTCCACTTACTGGCATAAATATATCAGATGCTGCCTTTACTGATTCTACTGCACCAAGTGCCTCTTCTGCATCAAATTCGTCTTCTTCTTCAGGTAATTCTACATATACAATATCTCCTAA
>DATGTQ010000049.1 GCA_035301805.1 Tissierellales bacterium | reverse complement strand
GAATGCATTAATAGTGATAGGTATTGGAGGCTCATATTTAGGGGCTAGGGCCTGTATAGAGGCTTTAAATCATAGCTTTTATAATCAATTAGCTAAGGGCAAAAGGAAAACACCAGAAATATATTATGCAGGTAATAATATATCCAGTACTTATATTTTAGATTTATTAGATACTATTGAAGATAAAGATATAAGTGTAAATATTATTTCAAAATCAGGTACAACTACCGAGCCAGCCATAGTATTTAGGATTTTCAAAGAATATATGGAGAAAAAATATGGAAAAGAAGAAGCTAAAAACCGTATATTTGCTACAACAGATAAGGAAAAAGGAGCCCTAAAAACTTTAGCAGATAATGAAGGTTATGAAACTTTTGTAATTCCTGATGATGTGGGCGGTAGATATTCTATATTTACACCTGTAGGTCTTTTACCAATTGCAGTATCTGGATTGGATATTGAAAAAATTATGGAAGGTGCCTACTCTGGACAAGAAGAATATGGAAATGAAAATTTAGCAGATAATATATCTTATCAATATGCAGTGGTTAGAAATATACTTTATAACAAGGGAAAAGACATAGAGATATTGGCTAATTATGAACCAGCTTTAAACTATTTTGCAGAGTGGTGGAAACAATTATTTGGAGAATCAGAGGGAAAGGATAAAAAAGGTATATATCCAGCATCAGTCAATTTTACTACAGATTTACACTCTATGGGACAATTTATCCAAGATGGTAAAAGAAATATATTTGAAACTACTATTAATGTGGAGAAGGTTGAGAAAAACATAGTATTGAAAGAAAGTGAAGATGATTTAGATAGATTAAATTTCTTATCGGGAAAGACTATGGATTTAGTAAATAAAAAAGCCTTTGAAGGTACACTGAAAGCCCATGTTAAAGGGAATGTACCAAATATAATAATAAATATACCAGAATTAAATGAATTTTATTTTGGAAAATTAATTTATTTCTTTGAAAAGGCTTGTGCAATGTCAGGCTATTTACTAGGAGTAAATCCCTTTGATCAACCAGGTGTAGAAGAGTATAAGAAAAATATGTTTGAACTTTTAGGAAAACCAGGACATTAATTTCATTAACAGGAAGGTTCTTACCTTATTATTAAAGGATTATAATATTTTGCTTTAGGACCTTTTGCTGCTTATTTTAATATTATTATTTCATTAGGACACAATAAGGGATATATAAATTTGAAAGGTGATAAGATGAGAACCTTCATAAAAGTCCTTATTATGTCCTTTTTAATTGGACTTCTAGCATTTTTGATTGGTGGTCAATCCTATATAAAAAACAATGATATAAACCCTAAAGACAATATAATAGCAGAAGATAAGAATCCTATTCCAAATAAAACATTGGAGAAAGCCCAAAAAAATACTGTTTATAATTCATTAGAAGAAGCATTAAATAAAAGCTCAAGAATAAATTTTTTAATTCTAGGCATGGAAGATGTAAGAAGTGATACTATAATTTTTGCATCCTTAGATCAAGACAATAAAAGTGCAGACCTAATATCAATACCTAGGGATACATACCTTCATAGACAAGGGTACAATCTGGGAGATCAGAGAAAAATAAACAGTATATATTATAGTCACGGAATAGATGGTGTAATAAAAGCAGTTTCTTATATATTAGGTGGCGCGCCTATACACCACTATGCAATAATTGACTATGAAGGAGTAGAAGAAATAGTAGACTTAGTAGGTGGTGTAGAAGTAAATGTGCCCTTTCATATGAAATATGATGATTGGTATAGTAAACCACCCTTGCATATAGATATACCTGAAGGAAATCAGGTTTTAAATGGTAAAGAATCTCTGAATTTTTTAAGATATAGGGAAGGCTATCCAGATGGAGACCTAGGAAGAATAAAAGCCCAGCAAGAGTTTTTAAAATCATTTGCTAGTAAAGCAATAAAAAATGCAGTTTTTATTATTCCAAAGGGATTGAAATATATAAAAACTGATATGAGTGTATTTGATGCCTTAAATTATGGAAAAGGCTCCTTAGATTTAAATGGAGAAAGTATGAATTTATTCACTCTTCCTGGTTATGATGAATTTAGAAATATAAATGGGAAAAATTTTTCTTATTATATATTTGATAAGGTAGGTATAAATGCTATGTTAAAAAATATGTACAATGTAAAATAAGAAAAGCATTAAAAAGGTTTAAACCTTTTTAATGCTTTAAACTGCTGCTTTTTCATTTTGATTTTCCAATTGTTTTAGGAGTGATTCACCTACTAAGTATATATTTCCTGCTCCCATAGTTATAATAATATCATCTCTTTTAGCATTAAGTAATAAATACTCTTCTATTTCTTTAAATGTAGGTATATATATAGAATTATGACCCATATTATTAATTGCCTTTGATAAGTCCTTAGAATGTATTTCCCCATTATCTATTTCTCGTGCTGCATAGATATCAGTTATTATGGTTTTATTAGCATTCTGAAAAGAGTCTGCAAAACTATTAAGTAAAGCTTTAGTTCTAGTAAAGGTATGAGGTTGGAATATACAATAAATATCACCTTTAGAAATATTTCTTAAAGATTTTAATGTAGCCTTAATTTCTGTAGGATGGTGAGCATAATCGTCCATAATTTTTACACCATTTAAATTACCCTTTAGTTCAAGTCTACGATGAACGCCCTGGTATAAAAATATATATTCAGTAATATCTCCCATAGATACTCCATATGTGTGAGCAGCTATAATACTTGCT
>DATGTQ010000048.1 GCA_035301805.1 Tissierellales bacterium | reverse complement strand
TCCATCATTTGATGGTGAGAAATAGTAGATTGATTCATCAATTTCATACCAACCTTCAACTACTTCACCTTCTTCATCTAAATAGTATCTTCCTTTGTCTGTACTTATAAATAGATTCTTAGACTCTTCTTTATTAGCTGTCTTTTCAACTAGTCTTTTTGTTTCAATCTTTTTATCTTTCTTATTATCTTTCTTATTATCTTTTAATTCTGTTGTTGAATTTTTGCTTTCTGTTTTATTGTCTGAATTAATCTTCTTAGTTTTTTCAATTAATTTTCCATCTTTAGTAAATTCATACTCTTTTCCTTCTATAGTTGCTTTTCCTGTTCTCATATAACCAGTTTGCGCCATAGAGAAATAGTATTTGTCTCCATCTATTTCTTGCCAGCCTCTCAGTCTACCTTTGTCTTTATCTAAATAGTAGGTTCCAGCTTTTTCTTTGTTAAATCCAAATTTAACACCTTTTGGTAGTCTTCCTTTGTTATCAAATTTATACTCAGTTCCTGCTATCTTAGTTTCACCTGTTCTCATATAACCTGTATTTGAACTTGAGAAATAGTAAATTCTACCATCTATTTCTTGCCAGCCATGGACCTTTTCCCCATTTTCATTTACATAAAAAGTTCCTTTTCCTGTATTTACAAATTCGGATTTAAATTCATTGATTAACTTACCATCTTTATCAAATTCATATTCCTTTCCTCCTACTGTAGCGAAACCAGTACGAGCATTTTTTTGATTTGACATAGAAAAGTAATATTTATCTCCCTCTACTTCTTGCCAACCACTAGTAAATCCAATTCGTTCTTTAGCATTAACATATACAATATGAGGCGTTTCCTTATCTAAATATTTACTTATATCTTGTACACCATGATCTAATTTACCTTTAATTAATTTACCATCCTCAGTAAATATATAGGCATCTCCATGAATATTTGTAATACCTTTTCTCATATATTCGGTTACATTAGAGAAATAATATTCATCTCCATCTATTGTCTTCCAACCTTTAGTTACTTCAAGTTCTATATAATGTTTTGTTCCCTTTTTATCTTTTACAAATCCAGTTCCACCACTGATTAATTTTCCATTCTCATCAAACTCTGCTTCTAATCCCCATATTTTAGTTTTTCCTGTAAATACATAGCCTGTATCTACATCAAAGAAATATTTATCTTTTCCTAAGACTAATAATCCATTATCCCCTGTATAGGATTCTCCACCAACTAGATACATTATCTTTTCCTCTTTAGTTTTTATAAATCCTGTATAATCTTTTAATGGGATACTATCTTCACATACTTTACATACTGCCATATCACCTTCTATATAATAATCGTGATCATGTTCCTCATCTTCATCATCTTCTTCGGGTACTTTCGTCTTTGTATAACTATCAATAATCTTTCCATTTCCTAAATCCCGTACGTCTATCTTAAATGTATCATCAGTAGTATCAACAGATAAATACATTGATTTAAACTTATCATTTATTTCTTCGAAATAAAAATCCGGATTATCAAATGCAGTATATCTTTTTTCTCCTAATGCTCCAGCAATCATATATACTACACCATCATCATCTGGTTTACCATCAATTAATGGTTTTGTTCTAGTATACACATGGTCATGTCCGGAGATTACAAAATCAATATCTGCTTCCTCAGCATATTTAGGCATCAAATCATTAAATAATTGACTACCACCTTGAGGATTAGCATAATATGGTGATTGATGTGTAGCTAATATCTTCCATTTAGCATCTGACTTACCTGCATCTTTAACCATCCATTCTAATGCTTTTGTCAAGGTATTTCTACTAGTTGTATAATTAATAACTCCTATATATGTGTCACCATATTCTACAGAATAATAATCTTTATTATTATCTGGATAATTAAATATATCAATAGATTTCTCTGCTTTAGAATCACCATAATACTCATGGTTACCTAAAACATGAATCATATCTAAATCACTTATAAAGGAATTTGATACAGTTGATAATATTCCATCCCAATTAGAATAGATTCCAGCATTATCTACGAAATCCCCTACTTGAATAGCATAATCATAATCTTTTCCATATGATGATTCTATTGCTTCAATATCTGATTTAAATCCTTCATAGTTTTCAGTTTGAATATCTCCTAATACTAAGAATGTAGTATCAGAACCTTTAGGAATTGTTTTAAATGTCTTTATATCTGACCATTTTTCTCCATTTCCCACTCTATATACATATTCTTTTCCACTTTTTAATCCATCAATTAATACTTTGTTTATATTTACCATATAATTCTCATTTATATCTTCTGCACCAGTAAATGTGTGTAAGGAACTACTACCCTCTTTTTCTACAAATGCAGACTCTTTATTTGAATCATATTCAGATTTTAGAGCATACTGAATTAAAGGTTTATTATCTTTTGATGTATTAGAGAACCATGTAATGTTTTGTTGGCTTTCAGGATTCTTAACACCATTAGCTTTAATATTGAAGGGTGTACCATCCTTATTATCTGCTGATTCAAATGATTGTCCACTAAATTCAAATGAAACATCTTCATTATGCTCTGCAACTAAAGTAAATTTAGTTACTTTTTCAGAAAATTCATTAGTTTTTAGGACTCCATCTTTACCTGTAAATCCTAAACTCTTTTTATCCTTAGAATTAATAGAAAATATTTCAGCATTTTCTACTGGCTTGTCCTCTATATCTGTTACATAGAATACTCCTTCTTCGCCAACTCTAATAGTATCTGAACTTATCTTAATTGGTGCTGATACATCTATCTTTTTTGGTAAGGTTGAGAAACTCTTTAAGAATCGATCATCTGTATTATCTTTTTTATACTTAAATTTTCCAATATTAATATTATATGAGATAGATGAATTATCTTTTAACTTACTATCAATTTTAGATTTTAACTTAAAGATATAATCTACCTTTTTATCATTAACTCTTTTAGCATCAATATTTAAAATACGAACACCATTTAGATATTCTTCCTTACCTTCAAAAGCCTCACTAAATTCTAAATCATAGTCTGATAAATTATCAGATATTTTAAGAGATAGATCTACCTTGTCTATATTATCTATTTCATCAGCTTTTAATTCCATAGTATAGTCTTTACCTAGTACAGCTAGATCGTCACCATCTAGATAAACTCTGTTCTTTGCACCTGTATCTACTGTTATATATCTAGTTTCACTTGTTTCATTTCCAGCTTTATCAATTACAACAACTTTAATTTCATGTTGGCCATCAGTTAAATTAACATTTTGAACATAGGCTTTATTTCCAGTTTTATCTATAGCATATACATCTTTACCTTTGTAATTAACTCCATCTACATAAATATTTACATTATCATAATCTATACCTGTTGCATTTTCGTCTTCATAGTCATAATAACTTGTCCCAATAAATACATTGTTAGTATCTATTACATGATCATCTTCAACTTCTTCATCATTAACCTGTACAGAATCAATGATTGGAGCATTATGGTCATCTATATTTGTACCATATGTTACTGTTACATCATCTACATAAATATTACCAGCTGGTCTTACATCCTCCCCATCAAAAGAATTTGGAGTAACCATTAATCTTATAAACTGTCCTGGTAGAATTGTATATGGGTCTGAGAACTCAGTTAGATCTACTTCAACATATTTCCAACCTAACCAGTCAATTCCTATTTTTTCTTCTGTTAAATCAAATGCTTTCCAATTAGTATTACCTTCTATTCCTATACCTGTTCTTAACCATAGACCTTGAGATTCTTCAGTACCATAAATCCACATTCCTAAACCAGTTGGAGAACCTGGAAGTTCAAAAGTTACACCTAACTCTTCTAATCCTTTTTTATCAGTAAATCCAGCATAAGCTCCACCGATACCACTACCTTTATTAGTGAAATCAAAATCCATTCTTAAAGATTTATTACCAAATCGTACTGGTTCTCCACTATCACGATGTACAATTGAGATTTCAGACTTTTCTTTTCCTACTGAACTAGCTTCCCATTTATCATTAATTTCATCATTTTCAAAATCAAATATAACTGAAGGAAGTTTTCCTATTTCTAAAGAAAATTCTTTAGAAATTTCAGTATTAGCTATAGTAGCTTTTATTTTTCCACTCGTTGTTGTGTCCGGATTTGAAGTAAATACATTGTTTTTTATCCTTCCTAATTTTTTATCAAATTCCCATTCAATGTCTCCATCTTTAAATACTACTTCTCCTTGTTTATAAGTTAACCTTAAACCAAAATCAGTAGTTTCATCAAAACCTAAGCTAAATCCATCTGATCTAAAAGATATTTCATCAGGAGTCCTAACTTGAACACTACCTTCACCTACATTTTTTCCATTTGAATCTTCTAAATAGGCTATAACTTCTCCTTCAGTTCCATTTGATTTAAATTTACCTTTATCATCTATTGAACCAAACTTCTTATCCTTTAGTTTCCACTTTAAATCATTGGGTAAATCTGCAGACCCACCTAAGCTATCTACTCCACGGGCTTTAAATTGCACTTCCGATTTTGGTGTGTAGATATTATTTTCAGCATCTATTGTTGCATGATGAAAATCTCCATCTCCTTCTTCAGCATATACTAATAATGAACTGATAGATGGTCTTTCGTTCCCATCAGAGGGCACACTTCTTAGATCTATATCTGTCTCTCCTTCTCTTTTTGCAAGATAGGTTGTTGATCCACCGCCATCTAAGTTTAATGCCATAACTGCACCATAGTCACGCATTGTTTCGGCTAATTCTTTTGTTGAAACACCTATACTACGTGGTTCTATTCTTCCTTCTACTACATAAAAAAATACTGTTCCATCTTCTTTAATACCAACCGCTGTTCTTGGTGCCAATCCTCCACCATTTCCTACGACCTTGCCATCTCTAACTAGCCAACCCATTCCTCTAACAGCTTGACTTAAATCATTTTCTACTTCTGAATATTTCTTCCTATCTCCTATAATCGCTTGTCCATCTTTTTTGATTCCAAAAAAATTATCTGGTTTATCACTATATATTTTGTCATCAATAATTAATGGACCATTTGATAGGCCTGTACCACTCCAGTTTAAATCTGCATTAATAGCAGCTACAATATTTCTACCTGTCTTTTTCTTAGTTGCTTTTACCATTTCTCTTACTGTCTGTGTTCCAGTTTTATTATAATCTTTAGAAGCAGCCATAATTTTCGCATCACTATCTGGATCTATATCTACAATAAATCCATTTACTGGCTTACTACCGTCTCTTGTATTATACTGAATCTCATTTTCTACAACACCTGGAACTAATGTTGATTTTTTTGAAGAAACAACAAAACTATCCTTAGGTGGTTTAAAATCCCTTGATCTAGTCTTGTCTTCTTTAGCAGCAAATACCATAGTGCCATGTACAGTATTAAATACTAGCATAAGAGCTAAAAATACTACTAAAACCTTTTGACTTAGAAACCTCTTCATATCCTTCCTCCTTATTCTTATATCACTTTATTAGAATCTTATAACATAATCTTCATCTTATATCATTTAAAATAAATTATGTCATTTATTCGTCTAATGAACGACGCTATTATACCATAAATTTACAATTATGTACAGATTTAGTTAATTAATTTGCAATTTAAAAAGGTGCTGTTTGATAAGTGATTAATCACTTATCAAACAGCACCTTTTATCTCCTAATTATATCCATTAGGATTATTACTTCGCCAATTCCATGCATCTTTACACATATCTACAATATCTTTATCTGCCTTCCATCCTAATTCTTCATAGGCCTTTCTAGGATCAGCATAACATTCTGCTATATCTCCTGGTCTTCTATCTACTATTTCATATGGAACTTTTT
>DATGTQ010000047.1 GCA_035301805.1 Tissierellales bacterium | reverse complement strand
TCATCATTATTTAAAAACTTTTGTTTTTCATTTACTACATGTATGACATACAAATTGTCATGATCATTCCTCATCATGCTTATACCACTTAATATAAGTCTTTCACAAGTCTTTTGCTGAGTCACACAGACCATAACATTTCTTTTCTTCATTTCATATCCCCCTTTAAAAGAGTGACGTCCCTTAACATTATAACATAATTTTAAATTTATGTTGTTATTTTAGGTCTATTTTATGTTTTGTATTTATATAATAATCTTAAGAATATTCTTTATGGATATATAAAATATTTGCAAAAACAAAAAATAAAAAAAGCCACCAAAGTGACCTGTATATTATGGCGGGAGTATGTGAGAATCGAACTCACCCAAGAAGCTCCTAACCCCTCGCGCTGGTTTTGAAGACCAGAGGGCCCACCAGAACCCATCTACTCCCAAATATGCACAAAATCTATTATAACCCATATTACGACATTTTTCAAGTGTTTTTTATCATTTTAAAAGATAGGTCATCATAAAACCTACCTATCTTTTAAAATAATTAACCTAATCTCTTTTATTTCTAAAATAATAACCTTCTCCCCATTTTGTTAAAATGTATTGGGCTTGACTTGCATCCCTCTCTATCTTTTCTCTTAATCTTCTTATATGGACATCTACGGTTCTTAAATCTCCAAAATATTCATAATCCCAAATAGCTTTAAGTAAATCTTCCCTTGTATAAATTTTTCCAGGATGGCTAGATAAAAGCATAAATAAATCAAACTCTTTTGCCGTTAAATTTATCTGTTTGCCCTTAATAGATAATTTTCTACCTAAAGTATTTATCTTAAAATCATCTACCTCTATAACTTGATCAGTTAAGTTCGATTCATTCATATTAATCCTTCGAAGTATAGCCTTTATTCTAGCTTTCAGCTCTAAATCATTAAAAGGTTTAGCTAAGTAGTCGTCAGCCCCATATTCCAATGCAAGTATTTTATCTATATCTTTATCCTTTTCAGATATAGTTATTATTGGTATTGAAGAATCTTTTCTAATTTTTAAGCATAATTCTAGTCCATCTACATCTGGTAGCATTATATTTAAAATTATTAAATTATAGTCCTCCCCTTTTAGAATTTCTATTAAAGCTTTTCCCCTATAGATGGCATTTGTAATATATCCATCCTGTTCAAGACTATATCTAAGTCCTTTTACAAAGGTCCTATCATCATCTACTATTAATACTTTTGTATCCATAAAAGTATCACCTCGTCAAAGTAATATGGAAACTGATGAATTTTTGTTAATTTAATAAATAACGCTTATCCTTAACTCTTTTTGTAATTTTCTCATAATCAAGGTATTCTAACAATGCAATAGATACCTTTCTATTTGTATCCAGTAAATCTCTGCATTGACCTACAGTAATATATTTATTTTCTTTTATATACTTTTTAACAATATCTGCAGCTTCCTCATATATTTCTCTTTTTATATATATATCCTCTTTCAATTTAATAAGTAACTTTTCATCTACTAAAGATGTAAATACTTGTTCAGCTTCATTAACACTATATATCATATCATGAAATACCTTTTCTTTATTTAGTGGTAACAACCCACTATTATCAAATTTATCTAATAAAAATTTCTTTATTTCTAATTGCTTTTCAGTATATTCAACTTTAAAGCCTTTAAGACGAACATTTTCATTTTCCTGTTTAATATATTCTTCTTTTTCTAATAAATCTATAAAGTTATCCGCTACTTTTGCTCTAGCTCCCTTAATATATTTAACTCTTAACTCTTCTTTTTGCATACCAGATCTTAAAGGGTAATTGCTATGGAAGATTTTTAATTCCTTAAGAATTTCATCTTTAATTTTATTAAAGTAATCTATGTGTATAACATGCATATCCTTTGATAACTTAAATACTACTACTTTATTTTTCTCTTTTAATTTTTCTATCTCCCTTTCTATTCTATCCTCTGGTTTCACTGTATAAACTGATATATCCTTTAATGTTGGAAATTCAAAACTTTTATCTAATATAATTCTTTCTATAATATCTGAATAATCACCTTTATCTTTAATCTTTAATTCTTCCAATGCTCGTTCATCATATCGCTTTTTCTTTGTGGGATTTGCCTCTAATATTTCTCCCCCACCTATGGTAAACATTGGTGAATAATATCTTAGAACAAATTTATCTCCTCTTTTTGCTACAACTCTCTCTTCCAAACGCAATTGAGCGTAAGCGGATTCACCAGGGGTTAATTCCTCTTTGTCCAATAAAACTATTCTACATAATACTTCTTTTGTGCCAACATAAAGTCTCAATCTAGTCCTATTTTTAATAGGCCTTGGGATACTATTCAACAATCTCATAGATACATCTAACATCATAGTGTCTTTCATAGAATCTGCAGGTGCAATTACATCTCCTCTATTTATATCTGCTTTTTTTAATCCGGCTATATTTATTGCTACCCTTTGGCCAGAATAAGCCTTTTTATTATCTTTATCATGTACTTGTAAATTTCTAATTCTTCCTATTTTATTACCTGGAAATATTTGCACTTCATCCCCTATTTGAAAAGTTCCAGAAATTAAAGTTCCTGTAACTACTGTACCAAAGCCAGATATACTAAAAACTCTATCTACTGGAAGTCTAGGCATATCCTTTATATCCCTTTCTTCTACTTCGTCTGCCATTTCATCAATTAATTTTATAGCCTCTTTTATACCCGTCTTTTTAGTAGATGATACAGGTATAATAGGGGATTTCTCCAAAAATGTACCTTTTAAATTCTCTCTAGTATCTTCAATAACTAACTTTAGCCACTCTTCTTCTACTAAATCTGTTTTTGTAAGTACTACAAACCCTTTTTTAACACCTAGTAAATCAAGAATAGCAAGATGTTCTACTGTCTGTGGCATAACCCCTTCATCTGCAGCTATTACTAGTAGAACAATATCCATACCTACTGTACCAGCCAACATATTTTTTATAAACTTTTCATGACCGGGAACATCAACGATCCCAGCCCTCTTACCACTAGGTAAATCGAAAAAAGTAAATCCTAAATCTATAGATATTCCTCTTTCCTTTTCTTCTTTTAATCTGTCAGTCTCCCTACCAGTTAAAGCTTTTATCAAAGTTGTTTTTCCATGATCTATATGACCTGCTGTACCAATAATAAAATGCTTCACTTTATAGCACTCCTTTTATTTTTTTTAACGAGTAAGATAAACCATTACTTACTGTACTAAATTCATCCTCTTTCATAGTTCTTAAATCTAAAAACATTTTTTCCTTATATACTCGCGTAATAATAGGAGTCTGCAAATGTCTTAACTCTCTTTCTAAACTTGATATGCTCAATTCTTCTAAAGATATAGTCACACATTTCGTAGGCAATTTTTCAATAGGCAAAGATCCTCCACCTACTTCTGAATAATCATCTACAATTTCTATATTTACATCTTCATAGTCTATTTCTTTTTTCAATATATTGTAAAGAAGTTCTGCTTTCTTATTTATTTCCCTTTCATTCAGTGTCAACATATTTAACGTTGGAATCTTTTCAATAGCAGTTTCTTCCTCTAAATACAATTTAAGAGTTGCTTCTAATGCAGACAATGTAAACTTATCAACTCTAAATGCTCTTGTAAGAGGATTCCTTTTCATTTCTTCTATATACTCCTTTTTACCTACTATAATACCTGCTTGAGGTCCTCCTAATAGTTTGTCCCCACTAAATGTAACAATGTCTATACCGTTATTTAATGAATCTTGTACTGTCGGTTCATGTCCTAATCCATATTTAGATAAATCTAAAAGAACACCGCTGCCTAAATCCTCTATTAAGGGTATACTATACTCTTCTTTTAAAGAATATAATTCTTCCGAAGCCACTGAAGAAGCGAAGCCAACTACTCTATAATTACTAGTATGGACTTTAAGTAAAGCAGCTGTTTCTTCATTTATAGCCCTTTCATAGTCCCAAAAATGAGTTTTATTAGTAGTTCCTACGGCTACTAGTTTGGCCCCACTTTGTTCCATTACTTCTGGGATTCTAAAAGAGCCCCCAATTTCAATTAATTCACCTCTAGATACTATTACCTCTTTTTCCTTAGCTATAGTACTTAAAACTAACATAACTGCCGCTGCATTGTTATTTACCACCATAGCAGATTCTCCACCAGTTATTTTAGTAATAATATCTTCTAAATGAGCATATCTAGAACCTCTTTTACCTTTAGATAAATCATACTCTAAATTTGAATAACTAGTAGCTATTTCAAATACATTATTCATAACCTCTTCATTTATTAAGGAACGACCAAGGTTTGTGTGTATTACAACACCAGTAGCATTTATTGCTTTTTTCAAATGGAAAGATAACTTACTTTCCGCTCTGAGTTTTACCAAATTTGGTAAATCCTCCATACAATTTTTTATTTTTTCTTCAGTCATTTCACCTGTTCTTATTTTCTCTCTTAAGATATTTACTTCTTCTCTAACGCCTTCAACTACTACAGTCCTGGGCATATAATCTAATAACCCTTTTACAATTTCATTATTTAAAAGGTCATCTATCTTAGGAATTAAACTAAATAAGTTTTTGTTGTTATTCATTCTATTCTTCCCTTTCTTTATTCTACTATTATAAAATGATTCTCCTTTTCTACTACTTCCCCAACTACACCATATGAAGTAGGGTTGTCTTGTAGATTTTCAAGTAATGTATTTAATTTCCCTTTTTCTACAGAAAGTAGTAGCCCACCGGAAGTCTGAGGATCAAATAATATATCTTTTATCTCTATTGGAACACTTCCATTAAACACCACTCTATCTCCAATATAATTTTCATTAGAATAAGCACCTGCAGGTACTAATCCCATACTTGCATACTCTATACTTTTTTCAATTAGTGGAATACTTTTATGATTTATTTTTATTGTTACTGAACTACCCATAGCCATTTCCAAAGCATGACCTAATAAGCCAAAACCAGTTATATCTGTACAACCATTTACTCCTGTTTTTATTGCTGCTTCTTTACCATATTTATTTAAAGTTGCCATAACTTTAACTGCCTCATTATAAGATTCTTCATCAGCTAAACCACCTTTAATAGCAGTGTTAATAATCCCAACTCCTAAAGGTTTCGTAAGTACCAATACATCTCCTACTTTTGCATGAGTATTGGCAAGGACTTCTTTAGGATGAACAAAACCTGTTACTGATAGACCATATTTTGGCTCTTCATCTTCTACAGTATGTCCCCCCACTAAAACCCCACCTGATTCGTTTACTTTGTCATTTCCTCCTTTTAGTATCTCTGCTAAAATATCTGGACTTAAGCAATTTGGAAAACAAACTATATTCATGGCCAGCTTGGGATCTCCACCCATTGCATAAACGTCACTTAAAGAATTTGCTGCTGCAATTTGGCCAAAAACAAAAGGATCATCTACTACAGGGGTAAAAAAGTCTAAGGTTTGAATAAGTGCTAATTCATCATTTACTTTATAAACAGCAGCATCATCAGATGTATCCAATCCAACTATCAAATTCTCATCATAAACTTCGGGCAATTGACACAAAACTTGTGCCAAGGTCTCAGGACCAACTTTTGCTGCTCAGCCAGAGCTCTTCGTTAATTCTGTAAGTTTAATATTCATATATATCACATCCTTTAATCAACTTTAATAAATTCTTCTATACCTTCAAACTTTTTAGGCCCTATTCCTGAAACATTTTGAATATCTTCTATAGAATTAAACTGATTATTTTCACGGTATTGAATAATTCTATCTGTTAAAACCTCTCCCATACCAGGTAAGGTCATTAATTCTTCTTTAGAAGCAGTATTTATATTTATTTTATCATCATTTCCACTAGAATTACTATTATTATTATCATCTATATCTTCTTCTCCAATTTTAGGTATATATATTTTTTCTTCGTCTTCTAATTTTTTGGCTAAATTGATTTTATCTAAATCTGCATTATCTTTTAGTCCTCCTGCTTCATTAACTGCATCTATTAACCTTGAACCATTTTTTAATTCAACAAGACCCGGCTTAGATACCTCACCACTTATGTGAACCATTATAATATTAGAACTTTCTTCTTTTTCATCATCATGAATTTCATCATCATTATCAGTATTATTATTAGTCGAAGTTTCCTTAGATATACTAGGCTGATCTTTTGTATCCTTTTTAAAAATACCTAATAAGGAGATAACTACTACAAGTACAACTATAAATAGTATAACTATTTGTTCTCTTTTTGTAAAGAAAGTCAATTATCTCTACCCCCATAACATAGTTATATTAGCCCTATTTCTTTGTTCGACTTAATTGGACTGTTTACCTCTTTTTTATTATAAAAATTAGTTATTACTTTTTATTTAATGTTTTGATATACTAATAAGAGTATTCAATATAATAGTAACAGTAAAAATAAGGACGGTGAAAAGATTGAAAAAAATCGCAGCTATTCTAATACTTATTTGTACTCTAAATATTCCTTTAGCAGCTTATTCAGATACTGCTAATACTAATTCCCATCAAGAATTAGACCTAGTTGGAGAAAGTGCCATCTTAATAGATAGAGATACTGGACAGGTACTTTACGAGAAAAATCCTCATAAACAATTATTCCCTGCTAGCACAACTAAGATTATGACTGGAATATTAGCCATTGAAAAAGGAAATCTAAGTGATACTGTAACTATTGATGAAGAAGTTATTAAAGAAGTCGATGGTAGCCATATTGCTTTAGAACCTGGAGAGCAGCTAACCTTAGAAGAGTTGTTAAATGCTTTATTAATTGAATCTGCTAATGATGCAGCTGTGGCTATAGCTATACACATCTCTGGTACCGTGGAGAATTTTGTAGAATTAATGAATGAAAAAGCTAGAGACCTAGGAGCTTTAAATACTCATTTCACCAATCCAAATGGTCTTCCCAGTAACGAACATGTTACTACAGCATATGACCTATCCTTAATGGCTAAATATGCTATGAAAAATAAAGTATTTAAAGATATAGTAAAGAACTATACCTATACTATACCTATTACTAATAAAAAAGATGAAGAAAGATGTTTATTTTCCTCTAATAGACTATTATATAGTAACAAAAAAATAGAGATTAATGAAAAAGTTATTCCAATTAAATATGATGGTGTAGATGGTGTTAAATCGGGATATACAGGGGCAGCTAAACAATGTCTAGTATCATCTGCAACAAAAAACAATCAAAGATTAATAGCAGTAGTCCTTAAAAGTGAAGGTAGATCTATATATACGGATAGCCATAAGCTTTTAAATTATGGCTTTGATAATTTTGAAAAGGCTACTATTTCCTTTGAAAATGAGTTTATAGATAATATCCCAATTAAGAAAGGAACCACTCCTTTTGTTGCTGGTATACTGAAAGATGGTTTCATTACAAATGTACCTAAAGGTAAAGAAAATAGGGTTCAAAAGAAAATAACTATATTTGAGGATAATACTGTACCAATAAAGCAAGGGGATAGCTTAGGCAAAATAGAATATTACCTTAACGACAAAAAATTGGGACAAGCTGATATTGTATCTACATTAACCGTTGAAAAAATGCCATTAAAAAATATTATATTAAGCTTCTTAGGTAAAATTTGGTGGATTATACTTATAACTATCTTTATATTGTTGACAATAAAATATATTTTTTATAAAAAGAAATCGAAAAGAGGGAAAGAAAAATATATATATGGAAATGTAAAACCCCGTTAAAACGGGGTTTTATTTTATATAATTGCAATAGCTTCTATTTCTATATTACCATCTTGAGGTAGTCTTCTAACTTCTACTAAAGATCTAGCCGGCTTATGCTCACTGAAATATTCGCTATAAATTTCATTTATTTTTGAAAAATTATCTATATTAGTAACATATATATTTACTTTTACTATATCTTCTAATGCTCCATTTGCCTCTTTAACTATAGCTATTACATTTTCTAGACATTGAATTGTTTCTTTTTCTATGTCTCCCTTTAATAATTCCCCTGTGCTCGGGTTAATTGGTAGCTGCCCTGAAGTATATACTATATTCCCTGCAATTATTCCTTGGGAATATGGCCCTATAGCTGAAGGGGCATTTTCAGTTTTTACGTACTTTTTTTCCATAACCATCCTCCTTTAAAAACTTCATATATACTGCATAAAACTTATATCCCTAGGGATATAAGTTTTAAAAACCGTAGGATTTGTACTATTTTTATATAGTATCTATCATTATTTCTTTACCATCTGCCCACAATCTTTCTATATCATAAAACTTTCTACTTTCTCCATGAAATACATGTACTATAATATCACCATAATCTAATAACACCCATTTTCCCGCTAGATATCCTTCTTTCCTGCTAACATGAGATCCATTCTTATACATTGCTTCATCAATTTTATCTACAATTGCTTTTACTTGTGCTGTAGAACTCCCACTAGCTATTATAAAATAATCCGCTATTGATGTAAGCTTTTTTATATCCAAAACTTTTATATCTAAAGCTTTTGTTTCTTCACATGCTTTTACTATAATAGGGAGCTTATCTTTAATTTCTTTCACAAATCAACCTCCTATTTACTAATTTAATTCATCACTATCTTCATTATCTTTAACTTCTACAGTTTTATGATCGGTAAATAATTCCTTCACCATCTTTTCACTTTCCTCTTCTTCATGTATAAAATATGCTACACCATCAATAGTCTCAGGCTCTCCTGGTAGTGTGCCCATATGAACATTTTCTGTATCAAAATCTTTTGCCCCCATAGCAAACTTTGTTATTACATCAAAAGGAATATTTGTATCTACATACTTATAGTAAGCTTTTATCATTTGAGGTATTTTTGTAATATTGCTTGGTTCTAATGTTTGATCCATAGCGGCAGTTATAAATTCTTGTTGCGCATTGATACGTCCTAAGTCTTGATTTTCATATCCCTTTCTATATCTTAAAAATTGTATAGATTTATCCCCATCTAAAACTTGTCTTCCTTTTTTTAAATCTATGTGTAATGGAGGATCATCTGATATATCAGAATATACCATATCAAAAGGTACATCTACTTCTACCCCACCTATTAAGTTTACATATTCCTCAACAATTTTATAATCCACTCTTACATAATAATCTAAATCTATTCCTATTAACTCACTAGCAGTTTCTACTGCAAGCTCAGGGCCACCATAGGCATGAGCATGATTGATTCTTTCCTCACTATCCCTGCCACTTATAGGTACACGTGTGTCTCTTGGAATTGAAAGTACAGAAATTGCTCCTGTAGATTTATCAACTTTACACAGCATCATAGTATCTGACCTCTCTTTTCCACTATTAGATAAATCTTTTGTATCAATTCCTAATGCCAAAAAAACTAATTCATCATCGTCATCATCTGATACTCTATTAAAAAAATCATCATTTTCCCTAACTACATTGTCCTTATGATTTGCAAAATAATAAGTGCCTCCCCCATATAAGATGGCAAAAGCTAAAAAAGAAACAAAAAAGCTCTTTAGAAACGTTTTTTTCATTGACCTCACTCCATTTCAAGTTTTATGCTATTCCTTGCTTTTACTGTATCTATATGTAATAAATATCCTTTTTCTATTACATATTTTATTGTATTGTTCATAGCAAGTAGTAAAGCATTGTTTAAATCTACATCAACTAAGTTTCTGACCTCTTCTAATCCTTTAAAATCTCTACCTGGTTCTATATAATCTGCCATATATATAACTTTTTCCAACAAAGACATATTTTCTCTTCCTGTAGTATGATAATATATAGCACTTAATATTTCTTCATCATGGACATCATATGTTCTTTTTGCTATTTCTGCCCCCAAAGGCCCGTGTATTAGATGCTTGTTAATTTTCATTACATTATCTAAAATTATATCAAAATCGTCAGCCACTTTCAATAAATTTTTTTTATCTTGAAATTTGCCACAATCATGCAATAAAGCAGCTATATTTGCCTTTTCTTCATCAGCACCATATTTCCTTGCAAGCTTTTTAGAAATCTCAGCGACTCTCAAAGTATGTTTATATCTTTCCATACCTATATCCTCTTTGAGACGTTTGTGAACCCATGGTTCCAACATAAACTCCCCCTATCAACCTTTATATAAATTCTTATTTTTTATGTATTCCTCCACATCCATTGGTACATAGTATTTAATGCTTTTGTTTTTCATTACTTTAGACCTAATTTCTGTTGATGAAATATCTATATAAGGTATGGGAACCTCATATATAACCTTCCCATAAATCCTGTTTAATTTATTTATTATATTCTTAACTTCTTCATCTGGACTTCCTGCTCTTTTAGCCACTAGGAAATTACAGCTTTTTAGTAAGTCTTTATAATCTTTCCACTTATGTATATTTATAATCGAATCTCCACCAATTATGAAAAAAAATTGGGTATTTTTATATGTCTTCCTTAATTTTTCAATAGTATCAATAGTATAAGTTGTACTAGAATTCTCTACTTCAATTGCTGATATAGAAAAATTAGAATTACTCTTTATCCCTAATTCCGTCATATTATATCTATGCAAAGAACTTGTAATGCCAGAACTTTTTTTATGAGGTGGTTTACCAGTAGGTATAAAAATAACCTCTTCTAAGTTTAAAAACTCCCTAGCTTCTTCTGCAATTATCAAATGCCCAATATGAATAGGATCAAAAGTTCCACCCATAATACCTATTTTATCCCTAGACACAATATCCCTCCAATAAAAGATTGGCTTAAGCCAATCTTATGGTAATTCTATTTTCTTGTTCTCTTCAGATTCCCTATATAAGGTAATTTTACTTCCTATACTCTGAACAAACTCTGCATTTATTAAAGTACAAAGTTCGTTTGCAACCTCTTTAGGTTCTAATAAATTATTATCTAATACTTTTATTTTGATTATTTCCCTTGCCTCTAAAGCTTCGTCTACCTGTATTACAAAATTTTCTGTTATTCCTTTTTTACCAATTTGTAATATAGGATTAATCCTATTTGCTAAACCCTTTAAATAACTTCTCTGATTACCTGTTAACAATTAATACACTCCTTTATTCAAAAAATTCAAATTCATAACCACATATATATACTAAATCTTTTTCTTCCACTCCCATTTTCTTTAATTCCTCCACTATTCCTTTTCGTCTAATTGTGTCTTGGAAATATCTTAATGAATCATAACTATCGAAGTTAGTAGAATATAAAAGTTTTTCTATAAATTCTCCCTCTACTATATATTTTCCATCTTCCTTTTTTACTATTATTTGTTCTTTATCTTCTTTAAGATCAGATAAATCAATTTCATCATCAAAAGTACTGTAATCCTTTTCAATTTCTTTTAGTTTATTCCACATAGCATATTTAAGATTATCTATTCCTTCATAAGTTGCTGCAGAAATGGGATATACCTTAATTCCCTTTTCCTCTAGTTCATTTTTTATTATATTATAGTTTTCTTTTGCCCCAGTTATATCTATTTTATTAGCAGCTACAATTTGAGGCTTATCTTTTAATTTAGAATTGTATTTTTCCAATTCTTCATTTATCTTATAAAAATCCTCTAGAGGCTGTCTACCTTCAAATCCTGATATATCTAATACATGGACCAGCAACCTAGTTCTTTCTATATGTCTCAAAAATTCATGACCTAAACCTGTTCCTTCATGAGCTCCTTCTATAAGACCTGGAATATCAGCAATTACAAAGCTACTTCTTTCTTCTACTTTTACTACACCTAAATTAGGACTTAAAGTAGTAAAATGATAATTAGCAATCCTTGGCTTTGCTGCAGACATAATAGAAAGTAAAGTGGATTTACCTACATTAGGGAATCCTATTAAACCTACATCGGCTAAAAGTTTTAATTCCAAAATTATAGATAATTCTTCTCCTTTTTTCCCTGGCTCTGAAAATCGGGGAGCTTGCCTAGTAGAAGTAGCAAACCTAGCATTTCCCCTTCCACCTCTACCACCTTTTGCTAAAGTAACAGTTTGATTTTTTTCTTTTAAATCCACTATTACTTTATTAGAACTTGCATCTTTTACCAAGGTTCCTACGGGAACTCTTAAAATGAAATCTTCTCCACTTTTCCCATGCATTCTTTTAGTCTTACCATTTTCTCCATTCTCTGCCTTATATATGGACTTATACTTGAAGTCCATTAAAGTTTTTAAACCTTCATCTACTTTCAAAATAATATTTCCACCATTACCTCCATCTCCACCATAAGGACCGCCAGAAGGCTCATACTTTTCCCTACGGAAAGCAACTGCCCCATTCCCACCTTTTCCTGCCTTTACTTCTATATTTGCTCTATCAATAAACATATTTATCATCCTTACTTTCCAAAGTATAGTTCCCTATATATATTAATTAAATTATACCAATTGTATTCACTCTGTCAATAAAAAAGCCATTATAAAAAATTAAAGCTTACCTAGTGGTAAGCTTTAAGCCATTTCTTCTACAGGATAAACACTAACTTGTTTTTTATTTCTTCCTTTTCTTTCAAACTTTATAACTCCATCAACCCGTGCAAACAAAGTATCATCTGAACCTTTTCCTACATTACTTCCTGGATGTATTTTTGTTCCTCTTTGACGCACGATAATATTTCCCGCTAAAACATATTGTCCGTCTCCTCTTTTAACACCTAACCTTTTAGATTCACTATCTCTACCGTTACGTGTACTACCTGCTCCTTTTTTCGTAGCGAATAATTGTAAATTTAACTTTATCATATTCTACACCTCCCTATACTCGAGAGCTACATTTTCTGGATAGACTTCAACTATAGATATTAAGCCAAGTTCCATTGATCTTAATACTATATTAGCCTTTTCCCTTTTTTCCTTGCCTAAATTACCAGGTAAAGAAACCTTCATAACTCCGTTATCATCATCTATAAAATAATCTATATCTTTTTCATCAATTTTGCAAACTTTATTTAAAGAAACTAAAGCTGTATGGACTAATACTGATACAGCAGCACAAACAATGTCAAGGCCCTCATTTTCAAAACCAGCATGGCCTGTTATAAAAAACTTAATAATATTTTTACGCTGGTCTTTATAAATTTTTGCATTAATCATTTTTAGCCTACAATTCCTTCAATTTTTACCTTTGTATAAGGTTGACGATGACCTTGTTTTTTCTTGTAATTTTTCTTTGCTTTGTATTTAAATACAATAATTTTTCTTGCTTTCCCTTGTTCTAGAACAGTAGCTTCAACTTTTGCTCCATCAACATGAGGTTTACCAACAACAGGTTCATCTTTGGACACAAAAAGAACTTTATCAAAATCTATTTTGTCCCCTTCTTTTGCATCGAGTTTTTCAACAAAAATTGTATCTCCTTCTTCTACCCTATATTGTTTTCCACCTGTTTCAATTACAGCATACATTATCACATACACCTCCTCTAACCAGTCTCGCCAATGTTAGGTGACTATGCTTTAATACCCACACTGTGCGGCCTCTTACGACAACTAATTTTATCAAATAAAAAGAGCCTTGTCAATATTTTTTACTTATTCTTTTACCTTTTCCATGACAATGTTCACAATTCTGTAAAAAATGTGACGATAAACTATTTCTAACTTTTTTCCTCGTTAACTCTACTAACCCTAATTTAGTCATGTCAACAATATTTACTTTTGTGCTGTCTTCTTGGGTATATTTTTTTAACTCCCTAAATACTAAAGAAATATCTTTATTTTTTCTCATATCAATAAAGTCTATTATTATTATACCACCAAGATCCTGCAGCCTTAATTGTTTTCCTATTTCCCTTGCTGCTTCTAAATTTGTTTTTAATATTGTATCATCAAGGTTTGCTTTCCCTGTGTATTTTCCTGTATTTACATCAATAGCTGTTAAGGCTTCTGTCTCGTCTATTACAATGTATCCGCCACTTTCTAATGGTATCTTACCACTAAGAATTTTTTCAATTTCTCTTTTTATATTTCCCCATTTATAAATGTCAAATTCTTCATAAACAATTTTTTTTATATATTGAGGAAAATTAATTTCAATTATTTCTTTTAAATAATCATATTTTTCTTTACTATTAACAATTATTCTATCTATATTCTTTAAATTACTATCTCTG
>DATGTQ010000046.1 GCA_035301805.1 Tissierellales bacterium | reverse complement strand
TTATAACTTCATTTAATCCTTGGACTTTGGGACTAAATTCTGGAGCATATAAGGAACCAGATTCTGACACGACTTCATCTAATTTTTTAGTTAATACTTCATAATTGTTAATTATTGATTGATGATTCATCTCCAGCTTCTTTTTTAATCTTGAAAATTCCTCTTCTATAACAGCTACTTTTTCTGCCATAGGCTATTCACCTCCATTAATTTTAATATTACTTATCCCTTCCATACCTTCTTAAAATTATGCTTATTAGATAATATTAACACTAGACTATAAATTCTGTCAATGGGACTATAATATGAAAGTTTACTGATTTCTCCTAGATCTGCTCTTTTATAAATTATATAAAATAATTTTATATAAAAGAACCTGATAATAGGCAGGTTTTTTAACCAAAGAAAAAAAGTCCTTTATGGACTTTAATAAATTTGTTAGTTTTTATAATATACCTTTCGGCTATCTTATACCATTTCCCATGGTCTACTCGTATATATTTTCCCATTGTACTTCCCATTGTTTATCATGATTTTCTGCTAATCCTACTTTAGCAGCTAATTTTTCGTTATTATCAATAAATTTAACTATTGTCATCCCGTCCCCTTGATTTTCTACTCTAGTTTCATAAATATAATCCGGAAGTTTTTCATTTAAATATACTATTGCAACCTTTTCTGGGTCATTTTCTATATTAGGTTTCACAGGTTGTATATTAATATTTAAATTACTTACAAAGAAAATTATAAATAAACTTATTATTATTTTTTTAGAAAAACTTATGGTTCTTCTCATAGCTAAACCTCCCATTATATCGTTAATCCTATTATAGAATTTATAATGAAGGATAGGTTTACTAAGAAATTAATATTTAATGACAAAATAGTTACATTTTAAAAGGCTGTAAATACAGTATTTACAGCCTTTTAAGGTTTAACGTATGCATAGCCCTTTTCTTGCTTTTCTATTATTTCTAGTACTCCCGTAGGTACAATTTGTACAAAGGTTAATATATCTTCTTTAATTAATCCATTTCCTTTAAGGGCATTATTACAAGCAATAAATTTTACCCCTTCTTCATTGAGTTCATCTATAGTTTTAACCAATTTAAAATCATGTTTATATCCTTTAACTGCCTCTGAATTAGCAATGACTTCTATTTTAATTTTAGTATCTGTAGTAGCATCTATTAAATTCTTAACATTTGTTAATAGTAGATTCCATTTATCCATTTCATCAATGTGAAATATAACTTTTTTCATGGTATCACCTTCTTCTATATAAGTTTTATCCCTAAACTAAGAATAGATATGAATTAAAATCAGTGTGTTTCAGCTTTCCTATTCTCTTGCAATCAATTGTGCATCCTTTGTAAAAAATGTTTTATAGCCAAACTGTAAAAATAATATTACTGTTAAAGATACACTTCCCATTATCCCAAGCATTATAGCTATCTGGTATCTTATAGCTAATAATGGAGAAGTACCTGAAAGTATTTGTCCGGTCATCATGCCGGGAAGAAATATAATTCCCATACCCACCATAGAGTTAATTGTCGGTAATATAGCTGAATCAAAAGCATTGTTTACAATATCCCTTGATGCCATTTTAGGAGTTGCTCCTAACATTAAGGCCGTTTCCACCATATCCTTTCTGCCATTGAAACCCTCCATTAAATTCATTATACCTAATGAAATACCAGTCATAGAATTTCCTACAACCATACCCCCTAAAGGAATAAAATATCTAGGGTCATACCAAGGTTCCACTCGCACAACTACTATTAAGAAATAAAAAAGACTTATTAAAGTTCCTATTAACATAGAAAATCCTATTATCCTCTTTAATTCTCTTGTTAGTTCAGCTTTAGTTCTTTTAAAAATATTATGAATAGCGAATATCTCCATAATTCCAATAATTATTAAAGTTATAATAGGGTTGCTACTGTTAAAAATGGCGCCTAAAATATACCCTGTTAAAACTAATTGTATAGTCATTCTAATAGTAGAAATTAATATTTCTTTTTCCCTAGGAATTTCTCTTAATTTAACTATAAATAACAGTATTAGTACAAATATATATGCAGAAATCATTTGATAAATATTTAAATCAACAACACCGTTCATTTATATCTCTCCATTCCCTATAATTTTCCCATCTTTCATTTCCACAATAAAATCACTATATTCTTTAGCTATTTTTATCGAATGGGTTACCATTATTAAAGTTTTTTCCTTTTCCTTCACATATTCCACTATATTACGAATAACAACATCTTCTGAACCCTCATCTAAGGCAGAGGAAGGTTCGTCAAAAAGAAAGACTTCTGGACTTAATAATAAGGTTCTACCTAAAGCTAATCTTTGCTTTTCCCCTCCTGATAGTTTGTCCACTTCACTGTCTAAACCTTTTTTAAGATAAATAATTTCCATTATATCCTTTAACTCCTTATCTTCTACCAATGGTTTTTCTGAAAACTTAAGCCCTATTAATAAATTGTCTTTAATTGTGCCGGAAAATATTACAGGATTTTGTGGTAACATTACTACCTCTCTTCTAAGTTCAACAGGCTCTCTTTCTTTAATATTTTTATTTTTGTAATAGATATGGCCTTCAGTAGGATTTATCATTTTGTTTAATAGTTTTAATAAAGTGGTTTTTCCACTTCCACTTTCTCCAACTATTGTAGTAATTTTATTTTGACTGATTTCAAAATGAGGAACTTCTAAAATGTTTTTATATCTTACATTTTTAATTCTAAACATACTATATCCCCTTCCTATGGAGTTTGATTAGTATATATAATATACCCACTATCTGCTCAAGCATAGATATATAAGTCTATTTTACAATACATATAGGGTATAAAATAGGTTTTCTCTATTTAAATAGTCTTATACATTAAATTTATTGTGGATAAGTGTGGAATGGTTTTCTGTTTTTTGTGGATATTTTATTAATTGTTAACAGTTTGAGAATAGATAGGTCTGGTTATAGCTTTGGGATTGAATGAGATGCTGTAGAGTAATATGTTCCAGAATAAGTTGGGAAGTGGAATTTTTTTGATTGTGTGAGAGATTATGTTCTACTTTAGTTCTATTAATTTTCTATAATATATATAGAAATTTAAGATATTATAAATTTACATTCTACTATAGTTATATTAATGTATACTTAAATCCTATAGTAAGCTATTTACATTTTACTATACAGAAATTTAACTCCAAACTTCTAACAATAACTTTTTTACTATCTTTTATATTTTCTAGAGCTTACCTTAGTAAATAGGAGCCCAAAAGATTGCTAAGTCATAAAAAATAGTTATACTCCTTCCTTTTTTGCCAATAAATCTTCAAAATCATCTTTTAAATTACGCCTTTATAAAGGTTTTATATTAGTAAAATACACTTCTGATGTCTGTTATTTCTTTTCTCAATAATGCTATATCTCCTTTTGTTGCAGGTTTATCATATTCATTATAAAATGAAATATTTTCTCTTATTGTACATGAATATCCTCTATTACTTTCTATTAATTTTTTTACTATATGACCGTTTTTCACATGCTTGTTAGCTGTTTCTAAAGAGTTTAAACAAAGTATCTTATGATTACCTTTTAAATAAATTAAGGTTTTGCTTTCTTGCCTTTCTAGTTTATCTATACTATTAATATTGATATATCCTGTGGCACCATCGTTTTTAAAATAAGGTTTTCTTATTTTCACTGGTATAAAAATATTCTCTTTATTAAATGGAATTGGTACTAGATTTTTTATGTTTAATAATCCACCAAGATACTTCCTTGATTCTTTTAAGTCAAGGAAAAAATACTTTGCTAATAAATTTAAAACGCTTCTAAGGTTTTTATCTACATATGCTTTATCATGAAATGTATATAATAAGGTACAATTTCCTTTCATATCTACATATACAGGAATAAAAGCTATGAGTCCTTCAGATACATATTTTTGTATATCCATCTAACCCCTCCTTTCTGCACTTTTATAAATTAAAATTATCAAAAAGAGGTCCGTTTTTTACATTACTTCATATTATACCGTTGAAAAATACAAAATTAAAATTAAGAAATTATGAATAATGGCTATGAAATGTTTTCCTCATTACAGATTTACTAAGATAAATACTTAATTATGATTAAAGGCCTAGCTTGTACTATAAAAGGTTTTTTAAAAAGTAGTTATTACTCTAGCAAATAGATGCCTTTTTAGTGCATATAAAATAATATATTAATTATAAAATAATTACTTTCTTGTTACTTTTCAAACCCTAGGTAATATGCATTTACTCTATATATTATGCCTACCTCTTATACTTATCTTCTCATATGTTAGATAGCTTATCAAGAACTTTTTTCTTTCAATTTCTGATAGCATTTGATATACGGCGCCATAATAATTAACATTACTTCAATTTTTCACAAATTAATCATAAATATTGTAAAAATAACTTCTATTGTCAGTTAGTTTTCCCTAGTAATTACAAAAAAACCAGGCTTCGTAGGATGATCTATGAATTTAACATTTTTATCGTATTTAGAAACACATTATTATTTATTAATTTGTTGTTAATCTTTTTCTAATCAAATAGGCACTCAATATCGAGTGCCTGAAAGTTGTCAGGTTTTAGGCCTTACATTAATGCAATACTAGCAGGGAAAATTCCCTATATTAAAGCTTATTCTAATACTTGGCCACCTTCAGCCACTAATTTTCCTCGTTTAAATACCTTATTTGCTAGATTAACACCAAAGTGATAAATAAGAAAGTCTATATTTTTCGAATCCCAAATCACTATATCTGCAAGTTTACCTTTCTCTAAACTTCCTATTTCATCACCACGATCAACGCTATAAGCTGCATTTATAGTAACACCAGTAATAATTTCTTCTGAGGTCATTTTCTGCATAAAACTTCCCAAGTTCATAATCATTTGTAAAGATTCTGTAGCACTAGTCCCTGGATTTAAATCTGTAGCTAAGGCTACTGGTACTCCTGCTTCAAGCATTTTTTCAGCTGGTGCATAATTATCTAACATTAAGTAAAATGGAGTTCCTGGAAGTAGATTTGCAATAACCCCTTCCCTTGCCATTGCTTCAATGCCATCTTCTGATACGCACAGAAGATGTTCTGCAGATACTGCTCCTACTTCTGCCGCCAATTCAGCTCCACCAAAAGATACTAATTCATCAGCGTGTATCTTAGGTCTTAACCCATACTTTTTACCTTCATTCAAAATTCGTCTTGCATCATTAACAGTAAAGACACCCTCTTCACAGAAAACATCACAAAATTCGGCTAAGCTTTCTTCTGCTACTTTTGGTATCATTTCTTC
>DATGTQ010000045.1 GCA_035301805.1 Tissierellales bacterium | reverse complement strand
TGGTGTTAAATACTACTTGATTCTCTTTATTGGGCAAATAATTACAGTTATGATAATGGTAAACTTTTGTATTTTTATTACCAATAAAGGAACCTTCTTTATCATTTTCTATTTCTATATTAGCATCCTCATAATCTTCTATTTTAATTTCCTTTCCGTCAGAAGTCATTACTATAGTTCCTAACTCATCAGTTCTTAATATTTCGACACCATAATTTTCAAGTATTTTAATAATTTCCTTATGAGGATGTCCATACTCATTTCCCTTTTCGCAGGAAATAACTCCATACTTAGGTTGTACATTTTTTAAAAAATCTTCAGATGTGGAGGTACTACTTCCATGATGCCCTACTTTGAGTACATCGGAGCTCAACTTATAACCTTTTTCTATTATCTCTTTTTCTGAAGTTTTTTCTGCATCCCCTGTAAACAAAAACGAATTATTCTTATAAGTAATTTTAGTAACTATAGAATAATCATTAGTATTAGAATATTTCTCTTCATTTGGTGCCATTACCTCATACTTAAGCCCATCCCCCTCAATTAAAACATCTCCACCACTTACTGTATTAACTTCTACATCTTTTTCCTTAATTTCTAATAAGAACTCTTCAAATATAGCCGTATTTGCAGTTTTATCTGGCATATATATTTTATCCACTTTAAAATTCCTAATAACATTAGGTAATCCACCTATATGGTCCTCATGAGGGTGAGTAGCCACTAAATAGTTTATATTTTCAACACCTAGTTCCTCTAAATAATTTACAAGTATTTTACTATTAGTTCTAGGTCCACCATCTATTAAAATAGTTTCTCCATTTGGCAATTGAATAAAAATACTGTCTCCTTGTCCAATATCAATATAATGAACCTCTAACTCACCCTTATCAATATTTGAAACATTTTCTCCATCTGTAACACAACTAGTTAATGTTAGTGTAAGTATTATGGCTAATACTATAAGTAATTTAAACTTAAATATTTTCTTCATTTTGTGCCTCCAATCTTATTAGTCTATACTATATATTAAAAGAAAATATAATGTTATTCAACCTTGTACTTATTTTTCATATTGAAACTTTATATTTATAATACCTAATTCTTCATTAATACTATAATTAAAACCAATACCTTTATATCCTAAGGTAATATTAGCTGCTATCTGATTCATGGCATTTGAAACATTATATACTTCTTTATCATAATTCAATATTCTAAAGCTAATATTATCTTTTTCGCTAAGTATGGATTCTTTCAACAAAGAATAGAATTCATCATAATTATTAATTAGCAAATTATTATAATAGTAATAATTATACTTAGTTGCCACACAAGAAGGATATTTTTCTTTATCCCAACGATGAGTCCTTGAAATATCCTCATCATTTAGGCTAAAATAATCATAAGCTATAATATCCTGTCCACTCTCAGTTACAGGGTCATCCCAAGTTGTATCTACATGATAGTAATTGTCTTCAATTTTAACAATATTCCAGGCATGGTTCATATCTCTTGATTTTCCACTTACAATAATGGCTTCAATTTCTAAAGGTTCTAAAAGGTATTTCATACTTTTAGCATAACCATCACATACAGCTACCCCTTCAATTAGAGTACCATAGACTGTGTGAGATTCTGGGGATATTTCTTTATCCTCAAGATAATTTCTATCATATTTAGTATTATTAATTATGTAGTCATGAACTGCCTTTACTTTTTCATAATCAGTCATATTGGGAGTAATAATTTCTAATAATATTTCTTCTCTTTTCTCTCCTATCATCTTTTGATGTAACTTTATTTCCTTTACTTCTTTTTCGTACCTAGGCATTAAGATTCCATTTCCATACCTTGCACCAGCATAATACATTATTTCAGGATTGTCCTTTGCTACTCCTTCTAGAATTTCAAAAATTACATCATTAGACTCAGAACTACGAAGTCCTACTAAGCTAATAATCTTTTTCCCCTCAATTAAACCATTCTCAACTTTATCATATGTTTTTTCATAATCTTTAGCTTCATCATATACTTTCTCTTCTTTTCTAGGTTCTTCATAAGCCTCTTCTGGCTCTTTAGATTCAGTAAATTCGTATACTGTAGCCCTATCATTCCCTAAATTAAGTATAGAGTAACCAGTGTAAAATAAAGTTATTATAACTAAGATAAGAAAAAGTTTAATCCCTCTTTTAAACATAATATTTCCTCCAATAATAAATATATAAAGCAAAAGTCTCCTTATCTGTTTTGACAAGAAGACTTTGTTTTAAAATTCAAATGCATAGGCTTTGCTATTTTCTTCGTTATAAGCATTAATTGTATCTATAACAAAATAAGATACCTTTGTACTTAAAGACAAAGCAAAGTTTAAATCATTTTCATATTGTTCTTTTTCAGAGTATTCTTTTATTACATCTTTAATATATTTTTTTATTAACTTTCTCAATTTTATAACTCTATGTTCAAATATGTCTATATCATCTACTGTTATAACATTTTTCCTAAAATCATGATTTTGAGCAATACTATTAAGTTTTGTCTCATAGGAAATATGTTTAAACATATTATTAGTAAAAGTCCATCTTTTAGCATGAGGCAAACAAACATAATCACTTAAATAGTGAGAAATTATACCTATATTTTTACTAATATATTTTTGAGTTATAGGAGTTAGTTCCCTATCAAAGTCTAAATGTCTTCCTAAAAATATTAACTTCACAATCTCACTAACTACATAATTGAGACTTTCTTTTTCATAATGTCTTCGTATTTTAAACTGAGGTAAAAAATCTGGTGCTGTTGACCACCATGCCAGTGTTTTTCTATCTAGCTTTACTCCATATATATCATCCATATTATCATAAAGATTGTTTACTATTATTTTATGAGTTTCTCCTAATATTTTAAACACTCCTTTTTATAGGTTAATAACGTAATTATATTAATCTTACATTATATGTCTATAAAAGTCAATAACAAAACCTACCTTTAACTATCCATTATACCTCTCATTTTATCTTCATAAATCTTATAATTTTCATCACTAAATAATATGAATCTTACCTCTTCTATAAAGTTTTCCTTCTTTATAAAATCCATAACTGCTTTTATAGCAATATCTGAAGCCTCATCAATAGGATAACCATAAACACCCGTAGATATTGAGGGAAATGCTATAGTTTTTAATTTATATTCTTTAGCTAATTCTAATGAGCTATAATATGCATTATAAAGTAAATCTTTTTCTCTCCTTTTACCATCTTTATAAATTGGGCCTACAGTATGAATTACATACTTACTAGGCATATTTCCGGCTGTAGTTATTCTCGCTTCACCAGTTGGGCAACCACCTATTTTTTTACACTGTTCCAATATATCTGGTCCTCCAGCTTTATGTATTGCACCATCAACCCCTCCCCCACCTAGCAAAGTATTATTGGCTGCATTTACAATTCCATCTACTTTTTCCTTGGTAATATCTCCCTTTATCAAAGTTATAATTGTATTTTTATACTTGTACATTCATAATCACTCTCCTATTTATATCTTTCTATTTTTATAATAAAACTCCTTTAATTTTTATTATAAAGGGTAAACATATTACTATGAGATAGGAGGCAAAAATGAAATATAAAAATATTTATCAAGGAACTTTTATAGACAGACCTAATAGATTTATTGCTAATGTTATTATAGACGGTAAGGGAGAAAAAGTGCATGTCAAAAATACTGGTCGCTGTAAAGAAATTTTAAAAGAAGGCACTACTATATTTTTAGAAAAGTCCAGTAATCCAAATAGGAAAACAAGATATTCTTTAATATCTGCTTATAAAAAGGATCTGCTTATAAACATAGATTCGCAAGTGCCTAATACAGTAGTTTATGATAGTATACTTAATAATAAAGTAGATGAGATTAAAGATATTGATTTACTAAAAAGAGAAGTTACCTTCTCTAACTCTAGATTTGACTTATATTTTGAAAAGGGTAAGGATAAAGGCTTTGTTGAAGTTAAAGGAGTGACCTTGGAAAAAAATGGTTTATCAATGTTTCCTGATGCACCAACAAAAAGAGGCACAAAACATATATTGGAAATGATAAAAGCAGTAGAAGAAGGTTATAAAGGTTATATATTTTTCTTAGTACAAATGGAAAACATTAAACATTTTACCCCTAATACCTCTATGGATGAAAGTTTTTCAAGAGCACTTATAAAGGCTAAGGAAAAAGGTGTAAATATACTATCTTATAATACAGTAGTAAAAAAAGATTCTATAGTATTAAACGAAAAAGTGGAAGTTCTAATTTAGCATTAGCTTTTCCCTTATGACTTCCCATACTTCCTCTTTTTCAAAGCCTTTCCTCCAAGAGGCTACCCCAGCTAAATTATATTTATTTACTAAAGAAACCTTTAATTCTATAGACTTTTTATCCTCCACCCATATTTTATAAGTAATGTTTTCTCCTTCCTTCATTTCACCATAATATTGCCCACTAACTCCATCCCATTTAAGTACTATATTATTATTCTTTATAAATTCATCTTTTTCTTCCATACTTAAAGCTTCAGAGGAAATTTCTTCTTTCCCATTAATTTTTTCTTCTTTCCACAATCTTGTATAGAAAGGAACACCGAGAATTAATTTATCATTAGGCACATAGTCTAATACTTCCACTAATTTCTTTTCTACCCAGGTACACTGGGCTACTGACCCAGCTTTAGGGCTAGTTGACCAATGTTGGTCATAGGCCATAAGTACAACATAATCTACTATCTCTGCAATTGCACTCCTATCAAAACTCTTGGACCAATTCTCACTAATAGAAATAGGAGTTACATCAACAGATACTATTAATCCTTTTTCATTAAAAACAGGATATAATTCCCGTATAAATTGTACATATAAATCTTTATCTTCAATATTTATATTTTCAAAATCTAAATTAATTCCATCTAAATTATAATATTCACATTTATTAACTAAATCTAAAATTATCTTCTCTCTTATACTAGACTTACTAAGAATTTCATGAGTTAATTCAGGTTCAAAACTATTATTAACTAGCCCCCAAATACTATATCCTACGTCTTTATATTTGTTAACATATTCTTTATCTCCAATATCCTTTATTGTCCCATTATTATCTACTATTGAAAACCAAGTAGGGCAGATTATATTTAAACCTTCAATAGCTTTAGGATTGCTCCCTATGGCTGTCCTACTTGTTAGATGATCCCATACTAAATTTATCCTTTGATTTCCCCAGTTCTTCTTTGAATCCTTTGTTTCTTTTACATTATTTTTGCCTTTTAAATATTTTATCTTTACATACTTTTCCTCTATGAAACCGACCATTCCTGATTCAGTCCTAATTTTATACCATTTATCAATCTTTTCATATACTTTGAAACAAGTGCCCATTTCCAAATTCTTAGCATAAACTGAAGATTGTCTTGAAGGGGCTGTCCTTAGATGTCCATTATTTAAAATTATTTCTCCGTCTAATGTTTCAGTATCCGAAGAGGTCAAAATAACTGCATTAGTTTCTTTAGCAAAACTATAATCCATATTGTAAATATTTTCTATAGTTTCTATTGGTATGTAAATGTTGTTATTAATATTTTTAATAGCTTTAGCAGCTATTTCTTCTTCGCTATTTAAAATATAATAGCTATTATCTAATTTTTGCCTTATAACTTCATTTTCAAAAGAAAATACTATTATTTCCTCCTTTTCATCGTAAAAAATATTTGAGTCAATATGTTTTTTTATTCCATCAAAGGATAGATAAATATGTTTTCCTTCTAAGATAACTGCTTTCTCTCCTATTATCATATTGTCCTCTACTACTAGATATACTTCGTCGTTATCAATAGATAGGACCTGAGGGTTAAAAATTGTACTATAGCAGGTAAATAAAGTTACAGTTATTAATATAATAATTAAAATTTGATCCATTTCATCTCCTCTTTCTATCTTTTTAAGATTTTATAATTAATTTGAATATATAGAATTATATTAATGGTGATTAAGGAAGATGCAGATAAAGTTAAATATTTTATTTTTAATTAAAAGAATTATCAATTATGATAAGATTAGTTATGATAAAACCCTTGATTATATTTAAAACTAATGGCAAAACCCCCAGAAGGATGAGTTCTAGGGGTTTTAATGACTTGATTCGCTTCATGATTTTATTTTTGTTCTATATTATCTTCTTAATTTTAGTCCTGCAATAAGAACAAGCATTCCAGCAGAACTTCTAAAAATCCATGGTTTAGCATCTTCTCCCGTTTTGGGCAAACTATTTTTTATACTACTAACTTTTTCTTTACTTTCTTGCTTTATATGCGCACCAGTCTTTTGAACTTTTTTTAATTTGGTGTTATTTGTATTTTCATCTTCAATTTCAGGTTTTTCTAATTTATCATCTTCCTTAGGATTTTCTTCTTTAGGGTTTTCTTTGTCTTTTGGTTCTTCTGGATCTTTTGGCTCCTCCTTGTTATCTAGTTCTTCATCATCTAGGTCTTGTTGTTCCTGATAATCTCCAATCTTTGGATTCCTAGCCTTAACTTTTTCCCAATGGTTCCTAGATATTAAATTATTAAATAATTTAACTTCCCTCAAATCTTTTAAATTAATCAGGGGTTCTATATTTGATACTCGATTCCAAACCAAATCTAAAACTTCTAATTTAGTCAAATCCGATAAAGCCTTAACATTTTTAATATTATTATCCGATAAATCTAACTCCTTTAGTTTCGTTAGCTTAGATAAAGGATCTATATCTTCTATATAGTTCTTAAACAAACTTAAAACTTCTAGATCAACTAATTCCATTAAAGTTTGAATATTTGATATTTTATTATTTGATAAATATAATTTTACTAATTTAGTTAATGTTTTTAATGCATCAATGTTTTCTATTTTATTATTAGTTAAATCTAGTTCTATTAATTCAACTAATTTAGCTAGTCCATCAATATCTTTTATATTGTTATCTGATAAGTATAGTTTTACTAGTTTATTTAATACCGCTAATTTATCAACATTTTCAATATTGTTATTTGATAAATATAGTTCTGTTAGTTTTTTCAATTCTGCCAATACATCAATATCCTCTATATTGTTATCTGATAAATATAATCTTGTTAAGTTTACTAACTTTTTCAAGGATTCAATATTTTCAATTTTATTTCCTGATAAATCTAACTCTATTAAATTAACTAGTTCATCTAAGGGAATAATTTCAGAAATCTTATTACCAGCTAAGTATAACCTTCTTAATTCAAGTAATTTAGATAAATGTTGAATATTAGATATCCTATTTTCTGATAAATTTAACTCCCTAAGATTTGTTAAATTTGATAAAGGGTCAAGACTAGATATTCTATTATTAGATAAATCTAAAACTGTTAGTTCCTTTAAATTTACTAACTCCTTAATATCAGAAATATTATTGTCTGATAAATCTAGCTCTTTTAAATTTTTAGCATATTCTAAGCCATCTAAATCCTTAATCTTCTTACCTGTGACAATTAATTTTTCTAATTTCTCCATATCATCTTGAGTGATATTGCCTTCATACTTGTCTAAAGCATGTCTTATAGCTGCTTCTAAGGCCTTATCCTTAATGTCTACATTTTCACCATTTTCAACAGGATTTTCTTCTAGTTCTTCAGATTTTAGATTAATTTCTTCAGCTTCTTCATTTACTGTAGAATTTTCTTCTTTCTCTTCTTCCACATCTGTAGACCCTTCTACATTTATTATCTCTTTATCTAATTTATCTACTTCCTCCAGTTCCTCTTCCCCTTCTCCATTACCCTCTTCCACATCCTTAATTTCATCTTGTTCTTCAAATTCTACAGTTTCTTCTGTTTCTTCTATTTTTTCACCTTCTTCAAGCTGATCTAATTCCTCTGAACCTAAATTGCCAACGCCAATAGCAGAGATACCAAAAGGCAAAAGAATAGATAAAACAATAATTATTGATAGTATCTTTTTACCATTTCCCATCTTACTCCCTCCTAAGAGTTCCTTCTGTGATAGCCTTTTATTACATACTTCTAAAACACCTCCTAATGTATTTTCTGGTTTAATATGAATATTATAGCATACAGGTACAATATTACAACTGAATATTAATATTGTCCCCTTGGTTCAAGGCTTCTAACCATATAAAAAGAAGTAGATATGAATATCTACCTCTTTTTATATCCTTTTTATATTATTCCACTATCTTACAATCATCACTAATATATAAATAATCTCCTTCTTTTACAGTAAAGATTGCGTTGTTTGGGAAGGATTTTCTATTAGTAATTTCCCCACCAATTCCATCCTTTACCTCAAAGTATCCTCCCATTTCGTGATCACCTTCGTACACCACTTCATATTCTCCAGGTTTTATATCAAATCCAACCTTATACATTCCATTTCCTTTTTCTCCCTTATGTGGTTCAGCATCTTTTGCTTTCAATGCAAAAGCACCGTTTAATTCTAAGTAATTACCTTCCTCAACTTTTATATAGAAATTATTAGAAAAAATCTCCATATCTATTATATCGTCAGAATCTCCTTCACTAGTTGTGGAAACCTTATAGCTACTAAAATCTCCTGATGCAAATACTTTATATTCACCTGCTGGCATTTTATCTCCAATTTTATATACGCCTTCCTTAAAAACTTCCTTATCCTCAGGAATCTTATGTACTATCTTTTTATCATTATTATCTTTGTCTTTAGAATCTTCATCCAAATCATCTAGATCGTCCAAGGCGTCTAAATCATCTAATCCTCCAAGCTCTTCTAATTGGCTTAGGAAATTTTCATCTGTAAAAGGAGCCATTGCATCTAGGCCTGGCATTAAAGAAAACACTACTTGCATTGCATTTTTTGTATCATCTCCATCAATAAACCATTTCCCATCCTTTTTTACCACTTTAATATCTAATGTGGTATCGCTTGTCTTATCTGTATTTTTTATAATCTCTGTAAGCTTTACCGATAATTCCTTATTAAGTTCTTTTTCATCCATAAACATTAGATCTTCCATGGATAGTACTTCTTTAAATAGACCCCCCATTATTTCTGAAAAATCTTTTGAAGTAACGGTTACATTTACTGTTGCCTTCTCTCCATCTTTTTTAATATCATTAATTTCATACTTTAATTCAGAAAACACAAGTTCTGCAAGTTCTTTGTCATCCGTATCCTCTAAACCAAACTCTGATAGATCAAAATCCATTTCTTGATCCTTACCATCTTCGAAATAAATAAAATCATCAGCACTATCTGGATTATCACTTTTTATTGCATCATAGAATCCTATTACTGGTTCAGCTTCTGGATCTACCTTTTGTCCACATCCACTTACAGTAAATATCATTACCACAGCTAATAATAACAATAATGTTTTTTTGTTTTTCAATGTTCTCCCCCTCTTCATTTCTTTGTGACATCGTGATTATAACATAAAAACAATGAAAATATTGTCTTTTGTTGTCAAACCTTGCTTTTATAATTTTTTTTAGTAAAATTAGAACCATATGGCAACATAGGTTATATATAGCCTATAAATCTTGTAAATTAACAAGTAATACCATATATATTCTATACCAGAAAGGCATAAACTTGCAAGCAAAAAAAGGATTTTAAGGAAAATCCTTAAAATCCGACAAAATTAGATATAAACTACCATAAAATTTAATCATCGCTTAATTCTAATACTTCATATTTTTCTAATTTGACATCGTATTCAACTAAATATTCAGTTCCATCTTCATCCTGAATATTTAACTCATACCTTAATAATTCCATATCCTCTTCTTTTCCTGATTCAGGTGCAAAGGATTCAAATTTTGAAGAGGTTTCTCCAGGCATAATCGTATCGTATGTACCTAAATATGTTTTTTCATTTTCTTCTTTTAGCAATATAGTCAAAGAGTAACCCGTAACAGTAAAATCAGAATTATTAGTAAATGTCGCCTCCATATACCTAGTACCTATGCTATCTGGTTCTAAAATATTAATCTCATAAGGAAGATCTTCTACTTTAATTAATGTATCTTCTTTCTCATTTTTTTCTTTTTCAGTATTTTCTTTTACAGAATTTGCGTCTTCTTTCTTAGAAACTTCTTCTCCTTCACTTCCATTGTCGCAGCCTGTTAGTGTTAGACTAAAAACTAAAACTAAAATTAAAGTTAATAACCAGGTTTTTGTAAATACCTTTTTTTCACCATTATATACCTCCAGTTTTATTATATTGATAATTGCATATAATTTTTTGTCTTCTTACAATGTATTTTACTATTAAACTATGAAGTATATAGTATAGTTTAATGAATAGACTGTTATAATTCATGATAAGGTTATATAATAATAAAAAATATGTAGTTAAATGACTACATATTTTTATACTTAGTTACTTATAAAGTCCTAACTACTTTTTCATCTAATATTATCTTCCTTTTTCTCCAGTCTGGCATTAACGAAGTTAAAAAAGTATAGAAATCATTATTGTGATTTTCATATTTAAAATGAACTAATTCATGGAGAACTACATAGTCTATACAGTATTTGGGAGCTTTAATTAATTCATAGTTTAATATAATAGTGTTAGTCTCCCTATAACAACTTCCCCATCTAGCTTTCATTTCCCTAATATTGAGTTTTGGTTTAGAAATATTGTATTTTTTAACCTTTTCGTACATTTTATCTAAGGACTCATTAAAATTTATTTCCGCTCTTTCGTAAAACCAATTATCCATTAACTTTTCTTTTCTTTTATAATTGTTTATTTCTTTTACATATAGATGGATAAAACCTCTAAAGTATTTTACATATTCCTTATTATCTGCCTTAAATACCTTTAGACGATATTGTCTTCCTAAATACCTAAAAGACTCACCACTTACATACTCTTTTTTATTCTTTTTTTCTGGTTGAGTCTCTTTAAAATAATCTATTTTTCTTAATATCCAGGGGCCTTTACTCTTTACAAAGTCTTTAATAAAGTCTAAAGGTACTTTATTATTAGCAGATACTTTAATAGTCATATCTGGCCTTATGTTTAGATTTACATTTTTAACATCTTTTCTTTCTAGTTCAAATTCTATTTCATTATCTCCATATCTTACTATATGTTTTGTCATATAATCACCTATTTATCGAAAGAATAGATTATAATATCTATTGATCTTTTCCTCTAAGTCTTCCATACTAATATGTCTAGCTTTTCTAACACTCTCTTTGCCATCAATGAACAAAAGTATAGCAGGTGTAGTAAAAATATTATAACTAGTAGATAGCTTCACAGATTTATCAATATCTACTTCCACAGCTTTAATCTTAGGATATTTTTCTAATATCTCTTTCACCTTAGGTTTCATATCTATACATACACTACAAGTATCACTGCCAAAATAAGTTAATACCATATCATTTTCATCTATTAATCTATCTATAGCTTCTTTTGAATCAACTATTTCCATGAAATCAATCCTTTCATAATATACTAATACCTTTTTAATGCTACCTTCTTTACCCCATCTATTATTTTATCAATTTCATCGAAACTCAGCTCTAAACCATATTCTTTAGAATAATCATATATTAAGTCATCTATTTCCTGGGCTATTTTATCATGGATATCAGTATTATTATGCCAATCTACTTTTACATATTCATGGACTATATTTTCAATCTTAAGAGATAGTTCTGCATTAAGTTCTTCACTTCCATAAGGTTCCTCAGCCTCATGAATTATTTCCGATGTAACACCATAGAAAGCTTTAGCATTAGAGTTATAT
>DATGTQ010000044.1 GCA_035301805.1 Tissierellales bacterium | reverse complement strand
AGATATCAAATATATATCTTTCATTTTTTAATATAGCCCTCCCTAAAAATAATAATCATTATCAATTATAATTTAATTTATACTATACTTCAAGCTTTCCATAGACATATTATTTAACAATGTCCCAGATTGTTCACTATTTATATAATATATACTATTTCTAATAAGTTAGTGGAATGGTCTTGGCTGACTTAGTGAACTGCCATCACTTATAGAAGATGAGAGAATTCTTGCAAGTCTAGGTTAAAAGTATCAAGGGGTATAGCGTACATTATAGTTTCTCGGGGCCATGGATTTTTGTTATAATGTAGAGAGTATATATTAGTAGCTAGATAATGAACAAAGGAGAGTTAAATATCAAGGACAATTTTGCTATAAGATTTGCTAAAAGAGAAGATACAAAATTAATTTTTAATTTTATTAAAGAATTAGCAGAATATGAAAAACTATTAAATGAAGTAGTGGCTGATGGGAAACCTAGTATTTACTTAGAAGATTTATATGTAAGGTCTGAATACAGAGGGAAGGGATTCGGTAAAAAGCTTTTATCCTATTTAGCTAATCTATGTATAGAAAGGGATTGTGGGCGTTTAGAATGACGGGTATTAGATTGGAATAAATCATCTATAGATTTTTATAAATCTATAGATGCAGTAGCTATGGATGAATGGACAACCTATCGTATGACAGAAGATGTAATTAAAAACTTAGCTAAAGAATTATAGGAAAAGCTTAGAAATGGCTTTTAAAAAAACTGTATATATTTAAAGAAGTGGAGAAAAATAGAAATGTCATCTAATTATGCTTTTTAAGGTCTATATATGGAAATATAGGGTGTTAGAATTATAATAAAGTGGTGAATATAGTGAAAAATAAAAATTACAAGAACTTAATAATTAAAATTCTATTATTAATAATTGGTATATTGTATATATTATTTTTATATCTAGATTGTTCTAACAAAATTATATTTATTTCCACAGATAATATAAAGTTTATATGTATAATCTTATGTTTTATAATAGCTTTACTAACAGGAAAAAATGCCTTAAATAAAAAAGATTTATTTCTACTACAAATTGGATTATTTTTCACTGTTATTGCTGATTACTTTTTTCTTATTAAGCACAAATATACTTTAGGAGTACTTTCCTTTTGTATTGTTCAAATTATTTATTCTATAAGACATGATATTCAAAAGAAAGATGTAACTATACGAAATTATATAATTATATTGTTGCTAGTGTTTTTTAGTTATTTAATAATCAATACTTTTATTATAAAGATAGATTTATTGTTTGTAGTAGGATTCTATTATTCTATAGCATTAATAACTAGTGTAGGAAAAGCTATAAAAGCTAGAAAAAATAATTTATATCCATATCCAAATAAGCATATGATTGCCTGGGGAATTATACTCTTCCTTTTATGTGATATTAATGTAGGGTTAGCCAATATAACAAAGGTTGTAAATCTATCACAAAGTTTACTAAAAACATTTTTAGACAAATCTTTTCTATTAATCTGGCTATTTTACCTTCCTTCCCAAGTGTTACTTGCATTAAGTGGATATAAGTATTTTCATAAGTTTTAGCTTAATATATTTGTGAAATTAGTTGTAAGAAATGGAATATATGTTAGGAACACTTTAAATTATAATTTGGAAAAGTTTAAATATAAAGTATTGGGAAAACTTTGATAAAAACCTTCTATTGACTCCTTCCATATAAAATTATATACTTTAATTAATGTTTAAAAGTTAATATTCAGTAAAGGTACAAGGAAGGATAGGAAAACACTTTTTTGTTTAAAAGGGAAGCAGATGAAAATTCTGTACGGTCCCGCCGCTGTAATGGTGAGGAATTTTATATTTACCACTGAGAATATCGGGAAGGTTTAAAATTCCTATAACCCAAAGTCAGAAGACCTGCCTTTACTTACTCGCCAAAAACTCTACGGAGGATAGGGGGTGCCTTTGCAATCGACTTGCGAGTAAAATCGATTAGTTTTGTTGTGTCTCCTAAGGGAAAAGAGGTTAGGAGTTTTTTGTTGTTAAAAGATGTAAATATAATTGAAATTACAATAAGGGATAATGAATTATAAAAATAAATGATTACAAAATAAATAATTACAAACTGAGAAATTATTTATTATAGTAAACCTATTATTAATTTTGCTAATGAAAAGGATTTTATTTGGAATAAGGGAAATATAGTAATTTTTATTATGTAAGGGGGCAAAATATGAACAAAAAAATTAAGGAATATTTATTGATTACAATTGGCATGGTTATGGTTGCAGCCGGGATGTATTTTTTTCTTATGCCTAATAATTTAGCAGTTGGGGGAGCTAATGGTATAGCGGTTGTTCTACATTATTTTATACCTAGTATGTCTGTAGGATTTCTTATGATACTCATTAATATATTATTATTTATAATAGGTTTTATATTTATTGGAGCAAATTTTGGAATTAAAACAATTTATGCAAGTTTAGGAGTTTCAGGCTCTGTTCTGTTGTTGGAAAAAGTTGTTCCCATGACAGGACCCATATCAGAGGATCTTTTAATCCAATTATTCTTTGGAATTTTAATATCTGCCATAGGCATGGGAATAGTTTTTAATCAAAATGCCTCCACTGGAGGTACAGATATAATTGCAAAAATACTAAATAAATTTTTAGGTATTGAATTAGGAAAGGGAGTTTTATTTTCAGACCTTTTTATTATATTGATGGCTGGCTTTGCTTTTGGACCAGAACTTGGAATGTATTCCTTATTTGGAGTAATAATAAATGGATTTTTAGTAGATGCAACCATTGAAGGATTAAATATATATAAAGAGGTTAATATAGTTAGTGATTATAACAATGATATAAAGGATTATATAGTTACTAACTTAGAAAGAGGAGCTACTTTATATGAGGCAAAGGGAGCATTTACTGATAGCAAAAAAGAAGTGCTTGTAACTGTAGTAGATAGAAAAGATTTTATCCGGCTTAAAAACTTTATAAAAGATGTAGATGGAAATGCTTTTATAACGGTAAATCATGTAAATGAAGTATTAGGTGATGGGTTTAAAAATATACAGGATTAATATAGAAGTAATAGAAACTATCCAGAAATGGATGGTTTTTTACTTTCAATGGTGTGAAAATTTTGACATTTAATTGCTAATTTAATATTAAACTGTCTAAAGATTAGACAATAAGAAAAGACATGATGAAAAATGTAAGAAAATATTTATTGTATAGCCTTAATGACAATGGTAAACTTATGTAAAGAACTACAAGGAGGGATATTGTGAATAGAAAAAGAATTATGATTTTAGTTTTTTTGTTAACTTTAACATTTTCCTTACCAGTTTTTGCAGAAGGGGAAACATCTGTTGACTTTGGTTGGTTATCAATTTTACCTCCATTACTAGCTATTGTCCTAGCATTTATAACAAAACAAGTATTAATTTCACTATTTTTAGGAATTTTTGTTGGTGCCACAATGTTGGCAGGTTGGAATCCATTTTATGGTTTCTTAAGAACTCTTGATAATTATCTAGTAGGTTCTTTGTCAGATTCCTGGAATGCATCTATAATTATCTTTTTATTAGCTATAGGTGGAATGGTTGGAGTAGTGAACAAAATGGGTGGAACTATGGCGATTGCAGAAGCGTTAGGGAAAAAGGCTAAAAATCCTAAAACCGCCCAACTTTATACTTGGATACTTGGAATACTAGTGTTTTTTGATGATTATGCTAATACACTAATTGTTGGACCTACTATGAGGCCTTTAACTGACAAGAACAAGGTTTCTAAGGAGAAGTTTTCTTACATTGTTGATTCAACAGCGGCACCTGTTGTAGGACTTGCTTTGATTTCAACCTGGGTGGGATATGAAATCGGTGTAATTAGAAATGTCTATCAACAATTGGATATTGAGGCTAATTATTATGGTGTTTTTTTGAAGACTCTTCCTTATAGTTATTATTGTATTTTTGCATTAATATTTGTTTTAACATTAATATTGTTAGAAAGAGATTTCGGTCCAATGTATGAAGCAGAGAAAAGGGCTAGGTTAACAGGAAGGTTAAATGCTAAGAAAGCTAAACCTATGACTAGTGACGAAATTACAGATATGGAAGTTAGAAAAGATATTAAGCTAAAAGCATCTAATGCTATTGTCCCGATACTTACTTTAATTATAATAGCATTTATAGGTCTCTGGTACAATGGCTATACCTTAACTGAAGAGACTGTAAATCCTTTTACTATGGAAGGGCTGAGAATTTGTTTTGGGAATTCAGACTCCAGTATTGTTTTATTATGGGCTTCTATTGTGTCAAGTATTGTTGCTGTGGTAATGGGAGTGGTACAAAAGATATTTACTGTTGATGAAGCTATGGATTCTTGGGTAGCTGGTGCAAAATCTATGGTAATGGCTTGTATGATATTAGTATTGGCTTGGTCCCTTGGAAGCGTTACAGGAGATGTGGGAACGGCTGAATTTTTAGTAGGACAGGTTTCAGATACAATCCCCTTTGCTATCTTACCTGTAATTATATTTTTCCTATCAGCATTAATTTCTTTTGCAACAGGGACTGCTTGGGGAACTATGGCAATAGTTATACCATTAGCAATTCCAATGGCCTATGCTTTTGTACAAAAAGGAGGAGATCCTAATATGATGAATGTCGTCTTAGGAACTGTATTATCTGGTGCTATATTTGGGGATCATTGTTCTCCAATATCAGATACTACCATAATGTCATCTATGGCTTCAGGAGCAGATCATTTAGACCATGTAAAGACGCAAATGCCTTATGCCATGGCTGTAGCAATTGTTTCCGGTTTTAGTTATATATTAGCAGGATTTTTACCAGTTCATCCTATAGTAATACTATTAATAGGTACGGCTATACTTGTAGGGTTTATTAGGTTATTTGGTAAATCTGTAAAGGAAGAAGATTTAAAAAGAGAAGCTATTTTGAAAGAAGAATAAAAGTATAATCTAGTCCTCTATTAACTTAGGGGACTTTTTCAAATGTAAGTAATATGATAGAATCATAATTGTTGTTATAGTTATATGATTACTAGGAGATGGAAGATTTAATGGAAAAAACTATATAGAAAGATAGGAAGTTTTTAAAGGTAATGTTGGCAATTGCAGTTCCAATTGCTTTGCAAAATTTAATAACTTCTTCGTTGAATATGATTGGTACACTAATGATTAGTAACTTGGTAATGCTAGTATTGCTTGGGTAGGTCTTGCAAATCAGGTGTTTTTCCTATACATATTTATGATTTTTGGAATTAATAGTGATTCATCAAAATGTTTAATGGTACTATAATTGTTGGTGTTTTAAGAGATGGGGAGAGATACCAAGTTTTCTATGTTGCTAGAAATGGCATCAGTATGGTTAGTAGCAGTACCTTTAGTTTTTGAATTTCTAGTTCATATAGTTTTAGCTTTAGTTGCTTTAGAGGAAGTAGTGAAAGCTATAATTAGCATACCTAGATTAATTTCGAAAAAATGGGTAAGAAATGTAACAGATAATATGTAATATAAAATAAAAATTAAGGGAAAATATTAATGATAATAGTAAAATTATTCTATAGCTATAATATATTAAGTTGTTTCTAATATATAGAATTTATTTATTAGGATAATTATTGTATGACATAAGAAACGGAGGTGTAACTGTGAAAGAAATAGTTTTAGCAGGAGGATGTTTTTGGGGTGTAGAAGAGTATATGTCTAGGGTAGATGGAGTTGTAGAAACAAAAGTTGGATATGCCAATGGAACCAAACCTAATCCTACCTATGAAGAAGTATGTACTAGTACTACTGGTCATGCCGAAGCTTGTTATGTGAAATTTGATGAAAATATAATTTCTTTGAAAAGTTTACTTTATAAATTTTGGAATATTATTGATCCAACGTTAGTAAATAGACAAGGGCCAGATATAGGAAATCAATATAGAACAGGGATTTACTATATAGATGAAGAAGATCTTTCTATTATTAAAGAGATTTTTAAGGAAGAACAAAAGAAGTATGATGAGCCAATAGTTACTGAAATAGAAGAATTGAAAGTATTTTATGATGCAGAAGAATACCATCAGAAATATTTAAAAAAGAACCCAGGTGGTTACTGTCATATTAATTTAGATTCATAGAAAGGGGATTAATTATGAAAATTGTAGTGTTAGAATCTTTGGGACTTCCTGAAGAAGAGGTCAGAAGTATTGCAAAACCTATTACAAATAAGGGCCATGAATTGGTAGTTTATGAAGATAAAACTGAAGATATTGAGGTTTTAAAAGATAGAGTTAAGGATGCGGAAATATTAGTAATAGCTAATATGCCCTTAAAAGGTGAAGTTATTTCAGCAGCAGAAAATTTAAAAATGATTTCAGTAGCTTTTACTGGTGTTGATCATGTAGACCTAGATGTATGTAAAGAAGAGGATATTAAAGTGTCTAATGCTGCTGGCTATAGTACATCTTCTGTTACAGAATTAGCTTATGGCCTTATAATTTCTTTATTAAGAAATATAGTACCTTTAGATGAAGTAACTAGACTAGGGCAAACTGCGGCAGGTTATAGTCAATTTGATCTTAGTGGGAAAAATTTAGGTGTAATAGGTACTGGTGCCATTGGAAGTAAGGTAGCAGAAATTGGCTTAGCTTTTGGTTGTAATGTATTTGCTTATAATAGAAGTGAAAAAGATGAACTTAAAAAGTTAGGGGTAAAATATTTAACTTTAGATGAACTATTAAAAGAAAGTGATATTGTAACCATTCACTTACCTAATACAAAGGAAACAGAAGGATTAATAAATAAAGAAAAAATAAGATTAATGAAACCTACTGCCTTACTTATAAATACAGCTAGAGGCCCTATAGTGGATAATAATGCTTTAGCGCAAGCTTTAAAAGATGGAAAGATTGCTGGAGCAGGGGTAGATGTTTTTGATATGGAACCACCGCTACCAAAAGATTATCCATTACTAAATGCACCTAATATTGTTGTTACACCTCACATAGGATTTGCTACAAAAGAAGCTATGATAAGGAGAGCTTATATTACTTTTGAAAATATTTCTAAATGGGAAGAAGGAAAACAACAAAATATTATTTTATAGATTAAGATTAAAAAGGGGTTGCTCCCATGGGCACCCCTATTATAAATCTTTTTACCTAATATTTATTAAGTAAGTTTTTTATACTTTCTAAAGTTAAGTCTTCATAGCTATCAACTACAAAGTCTGCTCCAGATAAATCTTGAGTACCGGAATTTTTATTTTGTAATCCAATACATTTCATTCCAGCTGATTTTGCTGCAAGAACACCATTTCTTGCATCTTCAATAACCAAACAATTTTCTGGTTTGATATTCATATACTTTGCAGTAGTTAAAAATATTTCAGGATTTGGTTTTCCCTTTAAAACTTCCTCGCCATTCATAAATATATCGATATATTTAGTTAAATTATACTTTTCTTTAACTGATTCTACAGCATCTCTGTTATTTGATGAAGCTAGTCCCAGGTTATAACCTTCATTGTGCAGGGATTTCATTAACTCTAAAACATTATTTACTAAAGGAATTTCGTCAAGATTTTCTATAAATCTTTTTCTTTTTATATTGATTAATTCTTCTACTGAAAGCTTTATGTCAAATTGTTTCTTAAAAGTATTCCACATGTGGGCATCAGTAGTACCAATAAAATTGTCGCGATTTACATCTAAGTAATTTCCACCCATTTCTTCTAGTAATTCTTTTTCAAGCTTAAGATGTATAGGTTCACTGTCAATAATAACGCCATCCATATCAAAAATTATTCCTTTCAAAATCTCACTCCTTCATTTATTAGAAAATGGTTGACACAATATATAGTTGTTTGATATTATTGAATAACAAAATGTAGTTATTTAATAATATCATCAATAGTTATGATATCATAAAATGTTAAAAAAACAATTAGCAAGGAGGCTTTTTTGTGATAACGAAAATTAAAAAAAGAGATGGTAGAGAAGTAGCTTTTAATATAGAAAAAATTGCAAATGCTATTTTTAGAGCTGCCCAAGCTGCTGGTGGTCAAAATTATGGTACCGCTTTAGATTTAGCAGAAAAAGTAGCCAATTGCTTGGAAACAAAATATGTAAATAAGGTTCCAGGTGTTGAAGATATTCAAGATATGGTAGAAAAAGTATTAATAAAAAATGGTCATGCAAAGACTGCAAAGGAATACATACTTTATAGGGCTGAAAGAACTAAAGCTAGAGAAATGAATACGAGACTTATGAAAGTATTTCAGGATTTAACCTTTAAAGATGCTAAGGGTAATAATTTAAAAAGAGAGAATGCAAACATAGATGGAGATACAGCTATGGGAACCATGTTAAAATATGGTTCCGAAAGTGCGAAACAATTTTATGATTTATTTATGTTAAATCCAAAACATTCAATGGCCCATAAAAATGGAGATATACATATCCATGATCTAGATTTTCTAACTTTAACCACTACTTGTTGCCAAATAGATATAGTGGATTTATTTAAAAATGGTTTTTCTACAGGCCATGGTTATTTAAGAGAACCAAAAAACATTGAAAGTTATGCAGCATTGGCCTGCATTGCAATACAAGCTAATCAAAACGATCAACACGGGGGTCAAAGTATTCCCAACCTTGATTATGGCTTAGCTATAGGTGTTAGAAAAACTTATAGAAAATTATATAGACATAATTTAATAAAGGTACTGGAAATTTTAGCAGAGGATTTTAATGTAAAAGATGAAATAACAAATATATTCGAGGAAATAGAAAAAGAACATAATTTAATTCCATCAATGGACAATAATGAAAGATACTTAAATATAGAGTTTGAATATATATCCAAATATATAGGGGATGAAAAGACAATTAAAAAGGCACAAGAGTTTGCATTAAAGAATGCGTTAAGTGAAACGGAGAGAAGAACATTCCAAGCTATGGAAGCTCTTATTCATAATTTAAATACTATGCATAGTAGGGCTGGGGCTCAAATTCCTTTTAGTTCTATAAATTATGGTACAGATACATCTGCTGAAGGTAGAATGGTAATAAAAAATCTTCTTCTTGCTACAGAAGCGGGTCTTGGAAATGGAGAAACTCCTATATTTCCTATCCAAATCTTCAAGGTTAAGGAAGGGATAAACTATAATCCAG
>DATGTQ010000043.1 GCA_035301805.1 Tissierellales bacterium | reverse complement strand
AATTCTATATAGTGAATTGATAAATCTTCTGTTAATAAGAAATGTTCATTTTTCTCTAATATTTTATATTATAATATTATTCTTGCATTTATTATACCCTATTTTTGATAATTCTGTATATTAATATTGAAATTTATTTAACATTTGTTGACTTCTTACCAATGTTGTAAAAAATCCTATATCTTGACTATTAAATCCTATATACTCTAACATATATTTTGTTCCACTTGGATAAACCTATAGTTCTTTGTCGCCATTCCAATAATCCACATGTTTATATATAGATATATTTAAATCATATCTATAAATGCACCAAATGCTTGGCGTTTAGTTTGAGTTGCTGCAATTTATTGTACTGGTATACCACTTGCTATTGGGGCTCCAATACTGGATATTATTGTACTTGCATTACCTATTTTATAATATAACCCTAAGTTTATTCATTTTGGGGTGTAAATAGAAAGCCATAACATATTCACATTGTTATGACTTTTAAAGCTAATACTATTTGTTAATATTATAAACACTTAATATGAATACCAGAAGATATAAAGAAAATAGTTATAGCTACTATATCTATCTAATGAACCATCCTTTGGATCAACTGTGAAACAATAATTGATAATTTCACCTTCTCTCTAAACCATCCTATAAATCGTTTTTATCATAATAGAAAGTAATTACTAATTTCTATTTTTCAAAGTACTTAGCACCACCAATTTCATCTTCTTTAATTTTTAATCTAGGATATAATCATCCAATTGTTCTCTTTCTTTTTCAATTTGTTCATATGACATAAGAAGATTAGTTAGGTAATTAAAAGATAGCTTTCTTCCATCCTGAAACAGATGTACTTTCGCTCCTTCACCAACAAGTATATCTATTGTTTTTTTTTAACTTTTTTAACTCGTCAGTATCAAAATAATCACATTCAAGAACCACATCATTGTTTTCTATCCTTTTTTTAATTTCTCGAATACTTAAAGCACTATTTTTCCTAATAACCGAAATATATCTTAAAATATTTTCATCATATTCAATTTTTAATCTCATTAAAACCATAAAGTATTACCTCCTCAGAAATCTATTATTAATCTTATAGGTTCTCCCGGTACACTTTTTCGCCAGTTACCACCATGCCATCCATTTACTATGGGGTTCCCCATGGTAGACATTATTGTACTTGTATTACCTATTTTATAATATAATCCTGGGTTACCTGCTTACTTTATACTTACTTTAAAGCATAGAAAAGCCATAACGACCATAAATATTATAGTTACCATACTATTAAATATCATTATAGCTAATTCATTTTACTATTTAAATAATTTATTGATTGCACAGTTCCTATTGATAATTTACACTAGTATCCCTTATAATACTCCCTCACACCCAAACCTTAATCCAAAATTCCAAAATCATAATTACTATCTTAATAGCTCATAACTACAAGCTAACTATATATTATGGATTTAGCCTAATATGCTAAAGATTGTTTTATCCATTCACCTTTCTGTGTATCAAAAGAAAAGTTCCAGTCATTTCTACCATATTTATCAGCCTTCATTTGTTCCCCCTGCAAATAACATTAATTCCCTCATTTAAGTTTCCTAAACGATAGAAGCTATACCCTCGTGATGGAGATAGTTCTTTAAGTAAAACCCCTTCAAATGTATATTCATGTAGTTTAGTATTAAAGTCTTCACCAAATGATGTATATATATTCCAACTATTACTTAATGAAACTTCTTTGAGTAATGGTATTCTAATAGTTTTTAACTCCCCATCTTGTGATAATATCTTTATTTCTTCGTTATCTATATTATGTGATAAAATTAAGTCCCCCTCAAAGGTTACATATTGACGTTCATAAACATCATAGTTAAATATTTCAATATATATAACACCATCGGTTTTGGCTGCAAATTGAATTCCATTGCAAGTATATTTTATTTTTCTATTATTATAGATCCATGATACTTCAACTTCATTGTAGCTAATTTTCAATTTTCTCCTTCCTAATCAAGTTTCCTTAGACTATCTGGAACATATTCTATATAATTATTTCTATCAATATTGCCTATCCTATTAAATAAATCTAACTGTGTTACTGAATTATTACCTGGCAAATATTTATCAGCTTTTAAATCAATTTGCGCCCCTATTGGACCAGATGGAACATTTAATTTAATACCTTGTTTTACTTTATAAGTAGCAACCTTGCCACAATCCATCTTCCAATTAGATTTAATTGCCATATCATTTCTTGCAAATTCTATATTGGGTACATCCTCTAGTATTCCAAATCCTCCTGGTTTACTCAATGGTTGGTTGTTATCCAATACCATCTTAAATGTATCGTTACTTCTTACCCCATAAGCTGAAGGAGCCCTCAAGAAAATATTGATATACAAGAAACTTGAATGTTAATATTAATTAGGAGGGTTTTGCAAATCTATAGTATCTGTAAAATTAAAATATGAAATTTAAAATCCTATTTTTAATGAGCTATCCCCCTGTACCTTTTTTTATTTAATTTTATAGATTTAATTATGCAATTTCCTCATTTAAATAAATTATATTCCATTAAATGTCCATGTTTGTGATTTTGGCATCCTTTTTTTAAAAAATTGTATAAAATTACTTAATGGCTTATCTTCCAAAAAATACTCTTACCGTTTCCCTGATTAATAAATATATTTTTATATTGTGTGATTTTATCCTAGTTATATCTTATAAATAAATATTTAGGTTTCTCCCCGTTATCTCTTCAATAAACACCATTTCCTTTTTAGATAATTCTTTCTCTAACTTGACCATTTGAAATTTTGATAGTGGTGGT
>DATGTQ010000042.1 GCA_035301805.1 Tissierellales bacterium | reverse complement strand
TAGATGCTTTATATATGGGGTTTTGTAAAGAGGATATTTTAAAGTTTATAGAAGATTTAGTTGAGGAAATGGAGGGATTAAATAAAGATGATTAAAGTAGAAGGCTTAAATAAATCTTTAGGTGGTAATAAAATATTAGATGATGTAAATCTACATGTTAAGAAAGGTTCCATATACGGTCTTATTGGTCCTAACGGAGCAGGAAAGACTACTTTAATAAAAACTTTAGTAGATATTTATGAATCAAAAAAGGGAGATATTCAAATTGAAGGTGAAGTTATAAAAGAGAATAAAAAAATAAAATCAGGGATTGGCTATATATCAGATTTCCAATATTTTTATCCTTCTTTTAAGGTAAAGGAAATTGTAGAATTTTATAAAGGTGCTTATCCTCAATGGAATGAAATTAGATATAGTCAACTAATGAAACTCTTTAATCTTGATGAAAATAAAAAGATTAAATATTTATCTAAAGGTATGAAAACTCAATTAGCTATATTATTGAATTTTTCAATTATGCCAAGAGTACTTATATTAGATGAACCTACTTCAGGATTGGACCCTGTTATGAAAAGGAAAATGTTAAATTTAATAGTAGATGAAGTAAGTACCAATGGCACTACAGTTTTAATTTCTAGTCATAATTTAGGAGAATTAGAACAAATATGTGATCACATAGGTATTATTCATAAAGGGAAAATTTTATTAGAAGATAGTGTGGAGAATTTAAAAAGCAATGTAAGAAAGATTCAAGTAGCTTTTAAAAATGGATTACCAGATGAGATAAAAGAAAATGAAGATGTTTTAAGGACAGAAAGTATTGGAAGGATTCACCAGATAGTAGTTAGAGACAATTTGGAAGGGGTTTTAGATATAGTTAAAAGTCATAATCCAATTTTACTAGAAATGGTGGATATGTCTTTGGAAGAAATATTTATACACAGAATGGAGGGAGAAGGTTATGGATTTGAAGATATTGGGCTATAACAAAACATTGTTTAAAAAAGATTGGAACATGAGTAAATGGTCAGCTTTCTTTATTGCAGGTATGTTATTTTTTACAATGACTTTAGGAATAATAAGAACTAATAGTGAATACGAAACTATAGTGAAAGAGGCAGAAGAACACCCAGAGCATTATGATTATTTTGATGCGGAGGAATATAAGGAATCTACTAAAGATTTTGTTAAATTTAGGTTTAAAGAACTAACATTTATAGAAATGATTATATTAGCCTTAGTGCCAATATCTATAGCAACTCTTTTATTTGGCGAAGAAAAGAGGAGAAAAACCTTTGAGGTCTTGGCAACTATGCCTTTTACACGATGGGAAATATTTTTCAATAAATTATTAGTAGCTTTTACAAATCTTATTTTCCCTTTTTTAATAAATGCTTTAATAATGACTTTAGCTCTAGGAATTAGTAAAAATTTGAGAGAATTTTATTCTGTAGGTTTAGTAATGACTTGGTTAGGGGCAAATATTTTTAGATTATTCGTCTTTCTAGGGTTTTCATTTTTATTTGCAACATTAACAGGAACAAGTATATCACAAATAGCTTTAACGGCTATTTTCCTTATATTTCCTCTTGGGTTTATGGGATTAATAGAAATGAACTTATCTGCATGGGGCTATACTACTGTAAAAATAGATGAAATATTAAATATTTTAGCTAGATATAGTATACCATATCTAGTCTTTAACCTTGAACGTTCGGCTATAATTTTCCACTTCATATCAGGAATACTTATGTTTATATTTGCAAAAATATTATTTGATAAAAATACAATAGAAAGAAGTGGAGAAACCTTAGAATTTGAATCTTTAGAAACATTTTTTAAAGTAGGTGTAACAGGATGTATTTCCCTATTAACAGGAGTAATATTTGAGTCTATTGGATGGAGTTTTGATTTTCCTTATAGTGTGTCTATTATAATAGGATATGTAGTTGGAATAGTTTTGGGTTGGTTAATAGCAACCTATAGTATAAAGTTAAATAGAAGTAAGATTTAAAAGTGTGGCAGGGGAAACTCTGTCACACTTAGTAGTTATTATAAGGATTATAGACTAACAGCAATTTTAACTTTAAGAATTTTTTTCAAGAACTCCTGCCTTAGCTAAGGATTCTATAAGACCTTTTATTAATATAGAATAAACAGGAATATTTATAGCTTGTTTACTTGCCGCTTTTGACATAGTAATAATAAAAGGATGGTCAAAAAGTATATTTCTAAAATAAGGAACCATTAAAACCGATGTAATTACTTGTCCTACTAATATGGCTACGAAGATTTTCCATAGTGGAAACTTTGGTAATTTAGCCTTTAGAACCTTCATAAGAATTCCTGGAATAATACCAGTGAGAGCTGAGGTTAGAACAAAATGAGGCATAAATGGCCCTGTTGGTCTAACTATGAAACTAACTATATCTCCCAAAGCTCCGACAATACCACCAACAATAGGCCCAAAGACTATTCCAGCAAATATAATTGGAAATCCACCAAAGTTAATAACCCCAGGAATAGTAATGATTCTTGATAGCACGATATTAAATGCAATTAAAAAGCCAGATATAGCAATAGTTTTTATATCTATCTTCTTCAAAAAAATACCTCCTTTCATAAATGATATGACAGTCTGCCATATCAGAAAGAAGATATACTGATAGTGTCAGCGAACGCGATAACATAACGCAAGCATTAGCTTTTCGTTCAAAAGCGACGTCCCATCCTTTGACACTTAACGTATGTTACCTACTCTGTCATTTTAAATTTTAAAAACGAGTATTTTGTACTCATCTCAAATATATCAGATTATTGGTCCTTTTTCAAATATACTAATATAAGAAGCTATTAATTATATAAAATACTAGTTATAATAGTAGTTTGGTTTTTATGTTATGGAAAGGGTATTTATATATTGTAATTAATGAGATATAATATATGAAAACACAATAATTTAAGGTGGTTGAGAAATGAAAAAAGACTTTAATAATCTTGATAGAAAAATATTGTTTTGGTTTAATGATACTCTTAAAAATAAATTTCTAGATAAATTTATGTATATATTTACTTATATGGGTGGTTGGCTTGTAACTACGAGCTTTCTTGGAGGCTTATTTTTATTCGGTAAAGGGAAAACTAGGTTAATTGGCGGTGAAGGTTTAATAGCCCTTGGAATAAGTCAATCTATAGTTAGCATTGTAAAAAAGATTCTAGAGAGAGAAAGACCATATAAAATTTTAAAAAGTATTAATACTTTCGGGATAGAACTTAAAGACTATTCTTTTCCATCAGGCCATACAACTGCAGGTTTTACTATAGCTACAATATTGTCATTAAATATACCTTCATGGTCTATATTATTCTATTTAATAGCTTTAATAGTAGGTATATCTAGAATGTATTTAGGTGTTCATTATCCTACAGATGTAGTAGCAGGAATAATTTTAGGAGTCTTAACTTCTGTAATTGTTCATTTTAAATTACTAATTCACATAGAAAAGCTAATGAAATCTTTAAATTTAATATAATAATATAGAGTATTTTAGATTGTAAACCTAGATTAGTAATCTTTGATTGTGGTATAAATATAATATAGGTTTCATAGAGAGAGGTGGATGCATATATGTTAATGAATAATTTTTTAAAGAATAGGAAATCCGTTAGAGAGTATAAAAATAAGAATGTAGATAAGAAACTGCTAGATGAAGTTATTAACTATGGAAGAACTCTCGAAAAATGTGTAGGAGATGAATGTTTTAATTTTCCATTATTTACAGATGGAAAAAATGTATATGATACTTTTAAAGGAAAAGGCGGCTATGCAGGAGTAATGATTGAAAGTCCACATTACATAGGTTTAGAAATAACAAAAGATAGTCCAAAAAATATAATAAGAGCTGCCTATGGAATGGAGAAAATGATAACCAAAGCTATAGAACTTAATTTAGGGACTTGTTGGATAAGTATACAGGATGTAGATGAAAATTTCAAAAAAGAAATATATCCTGGATTAGAAGGAAATATGGATTATTTATTATCCATAGGTTATCCAGTACCTAAAAACCCTTTTATAGAAGAAAGCAGTAGTGGTAGACATTCTGTAGAAGAAGTAGTATTTAATGGGAAAGTAGGTAAGCCTATAAGCTATGAAGAGCTAGAAACAAGAGGACTAAGTGATTTATTTTACTACCTAAGGTTTGCACCTTCTAGTCATAATAGTCAACCATGGAGATTTATATTAAAAAATGATAGAATTATTTTAACACTGAAAGATTCAGATGAAAACCTTAATTTAACAGATGCTGGTATAGTGATATATTATTTAGAACAAATGTTAAAGTCAATAGGATTAAGTGGAGGGTGGCAGTTAATTCCTCAAGAATTTGATGAATATGAGGGAAGTAAATATACTCATATAGCAGAGTTTAAAATATAAAAAATATGCCT
>DATGTQ010000041.1 GCA_035301805.1 Tissierellales bacterium | reverse complement strand
GTATATTTAAAAACAATATTTACATAGAAATTAATGATAAACATTGTATTTGACTAAGTATAGCTTGTGAAAGAGATTCAATTTTATTTTTATCTATATCCATATCCTTAAGAACTAAAAAGTTTAAAAATGCATTCATAATTATCTTTTCATATATGTAAAAATAAGAAAATTTATCATTTAAAAACTCTTTATATTTTATAGAATTACTTATCAAAACTAATTCCTCAACTGTAGTATTAATAACCGCTTGAACAGGCAAGGATTCATTATTTTCTTTATTATTTACTATATTATTATACTTATCCATTGCAAAGTTATTAAGGTTGATAATAGTATCAAATATTTGCTTAGCATTCGAGTCTTTAGCGAGATCTCTTGCTTGTTTTGAAATCAAATTAGCTCTATTTTTTATATCACCTATATTATTTCTATAATTTAATATAAGCTGTTGCAATTTATTATTATCTCTGATGTCTATTTCCTTAACTAGGTTAGGAAGAGAACTATATTTTAGTGAAACTTTATTTAAATCATTAAATAATTTTATGTTTTTTAACTTATTCATAAGATTACCCTCCAAGATTAATTATCATACTTTATATTTAATTATATATAAAAAAAATTAATTATCTATAATTTAAAATTATTAAATATACTAAGGATTATCTAAATATAAAATATGTGAATAGAAACTAAAATAAGTGAACTTTAACTATTTAATTACATCATATAACATTTAAGATGAAAAATAAATTAGAGAATAATTAAATATTTATTAGGGGGATACATATGAATATTTTTAAATTAGAACCGTTTTATAGTGAAAAGGTATGGGGATATGAAGAATGGAACTTGTCTACACATAGAAATGGAAACTCTATAGTTTCAGGAAGTGAAGTAAAATTAATAGATGAATTAAAAAATGAATTGCCAATTTTAATTAAGATTATACAAGCAAATGAAAAATTATCAGTACAAGTACATCCACATGATGAATATTCTAGAAAATATGAAAATGATAATGGAAAAACAGAGTGTTGGTATATACTAGAGGCTGATGAAAATGCGTCTTTAATATGTGGAATTAAAGAAGGATTAGATAAAGATAGCTTCGCTAAGATAATTGAAAATGGATCTGTTGAAGAACATTTAAAAAGAATAAGCGTAAAAAAAGGAGATATGATTTATATACCTTCAGGAACAGTACATGCAATAGAAGAGGGATTAAAATTAATAGAAGTGCAACAAAGTAGTGATGTTACATATAGAATATATGACTGGGGTAGAGATAGAGAAATGCATATAGAAAAATCTTTAGATGTAATTGATTATGACGGAAAAAATAAAGGCGGAAAAATAGAAGATTTTAAAAAGTTAGAAACACCATATTTTACAGTTGAAAAAATAGATGTAAAAGATAGTTATAAAGACTCAGTAGATAAAAACTTCCATTCATATACAGTTATAAATGGAACAGGTGTAATAAGTGATGGTAATAGTTTGATTGATCTTAATAAAGAGGAAACCGTTTATATAAAAGAGGGTGTAAATTATAGTATTGAGGGAAATCTAGAACTTATAAAATCTTATGTGTAATTAAAAAAGCTTAAAGTATAAATAAATATATAGTTAGTATATGGGGACATAGATTAACTGAATTATATACAATCATATCTTTAATATTGCTAACAACTATGATAAGGATTTATAAAAATGAAAAATTTAAAGTATTCATATATTTTTAGGAGGATACGTATGTATTTTATAGGAGTTGATATTGGTGGAACCGGTGTGCAAGCTGGGATAGTAAATAATAAGGGAGAAATACTTTTTAGAAAAGAATGTGTTACAAGAGTAAATGACGGATTTAAAACTGTAATGGACGATATAAATAATTTAGTTAGGGAGCTATTAAGTGAAAATAATTTAGATATAAACGAAATAAAATCTATAGGATTTGGTGTACCAAGCTTTATAAATAAAAAAGGATTAGTTACTTGTGTTAATTTAGGATGGAAAGAAGTTAATTTTATAGAAGCTATAGAAAATCGATTCCCAGAAGTAAATGTTTATGCTGAAAATGATGCTACAGTTGCAGCTATTGCAGAATCTAAATTTGGTAGTATGAAAGGTAAAGATGTAGCTGTTATGTATACTTTAGGAACTGGAGTAGGTGGTGGAATAATAATAAATGAAAGACCATTTACAGGAACTCATGGGATGGGATCAGAAATAGGACATAGTATAATAGGTGAAAATTATTACAACTGCAACTGTGGTGTAAATGGATGCTTAGAAACTTTTTGTTCAGCAACTGCTATAATAAAATATGCTCAAAAGCTAATACAAGAAGGGAATGAAAGTAAAATACTAGACATAGCAGAGGGGGATATTGAAAACATAAATGCTAAAATGGTATTTGATGCATTTAGAGAAAATGATAATGTGGCAGTAGAAACAATAAACAGATTTAAAAATTACTTAGCTAAAGCTATGGCAAGTATGATAAATATACTAGATCCAGATGTAATATCAATAGGTGGTGGTGTATCAAGAGCTAGTGATATTATACTTCATGATATAAAAGATTTAGTAAGAGAACATGTATTATATAAAAATGAAGAATTTGCAGATATAGTATGTGCTAATTTAGGTGCAGATGCAGGAATAATAGGTGCAGCTTTCTTACAATAAGAGGTAAAAAAGATATAATTTTGTTATAAAAGCTATACAAAGTATATTTCTGATTTTTAAAATATTGACCTTGAAAACGTTTGTAAATATAATTAGATTAACATTAAGTAAGGGGGGGACATAACACATGAAAGATATGTTTTATACGATTGATAAATTAAGAAATAGAATACATGAATTAGATAGCTTTAGATATAGAGATGTAATTGAATTAGAATATTTTAATACAAAATTAAATGAAGATAAGGATATAGCACCAACTATACCACAGGACTTTGATGGAACTATTAAATTAGGGGAAACATGGAAGGGAAGAGACTTATATCTTTGGATGCAAAAGACAGTTAAAGTACCAGCTTCTTGGCAAGGGAAAAGTGTAGTAGGTATATTTGATTTTGGTGAAACTGGAGCAGGTAATAACTCAGGATTTGAATCATTATTTTACTTAAATAATAAGCCATATCAAGGGGTTGACAGTAACCATAAAGAAGTATTTTTCCCTAAAAATTCAGCAGGAAGTGATTTAGAGTTATTATTTAGACTATGGACAGGACTTGAAGGTGGAGGAATACCTAGAGAACAAGAGCACCGTATAAATAGAGCACAATTAGCATGGTTAGATGAAAAAGTAGATGATTTATTCTACAATGCTATGGTTATATTAGAAACAATTCAAGAACTTGATCAATATTCAGTAGATAGGGTTAATTTAACTAAAATATTAAATGATACATTTAAGTTAATAGACTGGTCTTATCCAGGTAGTGAAGAATTTTATATGTCAGCTCATGAAGCTGCATATTATATAAATAATGAAATAGATAAAATAGATAAGCACTCAATAGTAAATGTTACTTGTGTAGGACATACACATATAGATGTAGCGTGGTTATGGAGATTAAAACACACTAGAGAAAAGTGTGCAAGATCATTTTCAACTGTATTAAGACTTATGGAAAGATATCCAGAATATATATTCTTACAAACTCAACCACAATTATATGAGTATGTAAAAAATGACTATCCAGAATTATATCAATCTATAAAAGAAAAGGTAGCAGATGGAAGTTGGGAAGTTGATGGTGGTATGTGGTTAGAAGCAGACTGTAATATACCATCAGGTGAATCTTTAGTTAGACAAATTTTAGTAGGATCTAGATTTATAAAAGAAGAATTTAATAAAGATGTTGAATATTTATGGTTACCAGATGTATTTGGATATTCATGGGCACTTCCTCAAATACTTAAAAAATCAGGAATACATACATTTATGACAACAAAAATAAGTTGGAATCAATATAATAGAATGCCACATGATACTTTTAATTGGAGAGGTATGGATGGAACTGAAATTTTAACTCATTTTATAACTACTCCGGAGCCATGGAGTGAGCCAGGTTCTTGGTTCTATACATATAATGGAAGACTTACTCCAAAAACAGTAAAGGGTGTATGGGATGCTTATACAGATAAAAATATTACTAAAGACCTTTTAGTATCGTACGGATTTGGTGACGGCGGTGGAGGAGTTAACCGCGAAATGTTAGAGTATAGACGAAGATTAGATAAAATGCCTGGTCTTCCAAATGTAAAAACAGGAAAGGCTGGAGAGTACTTTAAGTGTTTAAGAGAGAAAGTAGAAAATACTAATGAGTATGTTCATACTTGGGATGGAGAATTGTATTTAGAGTATCATAGAGGGACTTATACAAGTCAAGCATATACTAAAATGATGAATAGAAGATTAGAATTTTTATATAGAGAAACAGAATGGTTAGGAGCTATGACTGCTTTAAATAATAAGGACTTTGGAGTATATCCTAG
>DATGTQ010000040.1 GCA_035301805.1 Tissierellales bacterium | reverse complement strand
TCTTCTAAATATTTTTCCTGGATTTCTTTTTTTTGTTTTTTGTATTTTTTTACTATCGCATCCAATTCATTAATTGCATTATCAAATATTCTATCAATATCTTCTTCTAATCTCTCAACACAATCATTGAACTCTTCACCATATATAGGGATTTCTCCATCACCTGTATTACACACATATATAACATCCATTTCTTCGCCTAATATATCAAGTATTTCTTTCATAGTTATCTCATCATTAAATTCACACCAATCTTCTAACCTTAATTTCATAACAATCCCTCCTTTATTTTTTACAAGCTACTATCACGGTTACTATTTATCTTTTAAAAGTTACTACCCCCGTATTTGAAACAGTAACTTTGAAATATAGCATTTCTAATACTTTAAGCATCAAGGTTACTTAGGTTACTAAAGTTACTACTTTTTGAATTTATCAGTATATTTTTTTATTTATATATAAGACTATTAAAAAAACTCTCTTAAAAAGGGTACTGCTCATTATTTATAGTAACTTTAGTAACTTTAGTAACTAATAAAAATATATATAGTATTTGCAACAGTTTTACATATGTTTTACGGTTACTATTTTGGTTACTATACAGTAACTTTTTAGTAACTACATAGTAACCTTGATTTTATAGGATTAAATTTCTTCCCATTCTATTTCATTATTTGGAACTAAAGTCTGCATATCTAATCCTTTAAGTTTTTCCTTGCTCAAGAAGTAGCATCTTCTACTTTTGCCATCTAGCTTGACTACCTTGTAATAGTCCTTACTTTCTCCTTCTATATACTTAGACTTAGTTATCATTCCAGTAAAAGTTTTTAAATCTAACTTCAATATTTTCCCTCTGCTCTTATAATAACTTTCAAGTACTGGGTATATTGATTTAAAATCAAATTTCAAGTATAGGCTATCTTGTTTATAGTGAACTCCTTCTACTATCGTATATTGACCTATGCCACTTGCTAAATCATCTATAGCTTCTAATACTTCATCATATATTTGTTTAGTCGCATATTCACCATCTAATACATTTTCTTTTAAGTTTTGATATATAAGTCTAGCAATTTCTTCAAGTGGTTTAAAATTGATTTTATCGCCACATATTGAAGATAAAACTGATTGTAAAACTACAATACCCAACATTGTATTATTAAAAGTTGCTTGTATTCTTGGATGAAGCTTAGATTCATTTTTATAAGTATTTTCTATTATATCTAAAGTCTTTAATAATTTTTCTCCATCCCATTTGTTTAGTATATGGATATAAATTTCCATACCTAAACTTTTCATAGCTTCTCGCCCTTCTTTTGTTAAGAAGTAACCACCGTTTTTAATATTATCTTCTGTCATTTCATTACAACTAAACCATATTATGTTACATCTGTTTTTTAAAGCAGTTTCGTCAAGTGTTTCTTCTCCTGCTATTATTAAACTTGAATTATATTTATAAGTTTTAAATCCTTGATTTTGAGTTCCTTTTATTACAGTAGATTCTCCAGTTATACTTCTTATTGTATTAGATAATAATTGCCTTTTAAATTCTCCACTTTGACTTGGTTTAACTTCATCTATAATAGTAGGCATATATGTGTCATTCAATGCCCTTAAAAGTCCATGTGGCATTATAGAAGAAAACACCATAGTATCATTATCTAATCCTAATAAAGGTCTTGTTATATTATCTATTGTAAAAGATTTACCACTTCCACTTTCCCCAACATAACTTGTTACATGGACATTGATTCCGTTACATTCTCTGTATATACTGTTAAGCATATTGGCAACTAAGCTTCCTATTACGTTGTAGCAATTCTTTTCACTATTCCAATTAAACAAATGTTTTGATAACTCTGTAGCAGTTTCTTTATCTAGTCTTTTAGTATCATTAAAATTAACTAAAGTGATGTGATTATCTGCTTTGTAATTTAAGTCTATATCTCCATTTTTCATTAATGCTCCATTAGGAGTTATTAACATCTTTTTATTTTCTATTTCTCTAATCCCAGTTAATAGATATTCATTTCTTTTCTCTATTAAGAAATATTTATTAACCCAAGCTTTAAACATATTCAAGTCTTTAGGTTTTCCATCAAAGAAAAAGCCCATATTCATAAAACTATTGAAACTTTTAACATCCAAGAATAATTTATTACTTCTAGCTTTTATTTTTCTAATTTCATTAAGATTATTTTTTATTATAAATTCAACTATTTCCTCATCTGTATCAATGTTTTCTACCCTAACCAAGCTTATCACATTGAAATTAGTTAGATATATCTTAGTTTCTATCTGTTCCCCTTCAATTTCTTTTATAAAGGTTTTATATACTCCTTTTTCATCTTGTTGTAATTCATATACATTATTTTGATCTAACGTTCTTTCTACTATATCTATTATTAAGCTTCTTATGTCTTTACTTGTTAAACCTTCATTGAATTTACTTTCTATAAAATCAGATATATCTTGCTTTGTATCTTCTTTGAGATGTATCTCCTTTATAAATGGAACTTTAAAGCTTTTAGTTATAGGCATTATTTTTTTCTTGATATTTGCTAAATGTTTTCTTCCTGCTTCATCATTGTCGTGTATTATTACTAACTTAGAGTTAATCAAAGGAGATAGCACATCGTTACTTACACTTGTTATTTCTCTGCAAGTAGTAGCAGTGAATCCTATCCTTTGAAGATTTAGTGCATCTTTTTCTCCTTCAACTAAAAATATTTCTTTATTTTCTCGAATACTTTTTAGTACTCTTGGCATATTATATATTAGGTTTATTTTTTCTGTTTTATAGTCAAGCTTGTAGTAGTCCCCACAGTCTACTATATTTGCTTGGCTAAATTGTTTTTTGCCTGTATCTAAGTTTTTATATTTTATCCTGGCTAATACAGGTTGGTCGTCTTTATCATTGTAAAAATAAACATCTTCAAGTTTAAAGCTTTCATCTGCATACCATGTAGCATTATTTTTTTCTATCCATTCTTTTAATTTATCTAGCTTAGTTTTCTCTATAGTATAGTTAAGTCCTAGTATTTCTATAGCTTTTTTTACGGATTCTAAAACATTACAGGATTCCTTATATCTTATAAAATCTATTAAATCACCACTTGCTCCACAAGTATTAGTAAAGCACTTATATCTACCACCTTTGATTGATAGGCTTGGATGGTTGTCGCTATGAAAAGGGCATTTTGATTTATTATTTGATATGTTCACCCCATAATATTCCATAACTCTTTTTAAATTCTCGCTATCTGATTTTAAAATCTCAATAGCTTCTATTATTGATAATTGCATAATATTTCCCCCTTCTTCAGTTAATCTTCTCCAAACAATTCCTCATAGCTTATATTTAATATTTTTTTTAGCTTTTTAACCTCATCTAAGGTAAAGCTTCTTTCCCCTCTCTCTTTTTTAGAGTATGTTTGTTGAGTTATTCCTATTAATTCAGATAACTCATTTTGAGTAAACCCTTTTATAATTCTGTACTCTTTGACTTTCAACTCATCACCTACTTACTTTTTTATATAATTATATTATACTCCATTTTGTAGTATTTATTATATATAACCGTTCTATTTTTATCGACAAAAAAAGACTATATTTCAATAGCCTTATTTTTGTTAAATTAAAGTTATTATTAGAGTTGAATTATTGTTTTACTTCCTAATCTTCATATCCTTCTCTTTCATATATTACTGACATTATATCTTTACTAAAATTATTAACTGATTTTAGAATTGTCGCAAGTTCATCTATTTCTATTTCTTCAATA
>DATGTQ010000039.1 GCA_035301805.1 Tissierellales bacterium | reverse complement strand
CTTGGCTTACACTTTTACTAATTATTGCAGCTTTCACTAATATTACTGCTAATACCTTTGTAGAAGTTCCATCAGCAGCAACTTCCTCTTTATTGTTTATAGTTTTAGCAATAATATTTGGATTTTTAATTTATAGGAAGAACCTTCCTTTAGCATCTACTACAATAATAGGTGTAATATTACTATTTATATCTATATGGATCGGTATGAAATTTCCATTATCAATTTCTAAAGGAGCTTGGATATTCATATTATTAGGCTATATTTTTGTTGCTAGTATTGCTCCTGTTTGGTTATTGTTACAACCAAGGGATTACTTATGTTCTTTCTTGCTATATGCTCTAGCTATTGGTGGTATCTTAGGAATATTCATCGCTAGACCAAGTTTAGAACTAGAACCTTTTGTAGCTTTTAACCCAGGTAATAATCCTATGTTTCCAATGCTATTTGTTACTGTAGCTTGTGGAGCTATATCTGGTTTTCACTCTTTAGTTGCATCAGGTACTACTTCAAAACAATTAGATAAAGAAAGTGATGCAAAACTAGTTGGTTATGGTGGTATGCTAATTGAATGTATAATAGCTATAATAGCCATAATTACAGCAGGATATATTACTAAGGGTGAATTTACTAATTTACTTAATGATGGTGGTCCAGTTAATGTTTTCTCTAATGGAATTGGAAACTTCATGGCTACCTTTGGAATTCCTTTAACTGTTGGAACAAGTTTTGCTGCCTTAGCAGTATCGGCTTTTGCCATGACTAGTTTAGACACTTCAACTAGATTAGCAAGATTTGTATTCCAAGAGTTCTTCGAAGAATATAAAGGGGAAGGAAATAAAGAATCTGCACTTACTAATCGTTATGTTGCTACTTTAATAACTGTTATACTTGCAGGAATCCTGGCTTTCAAAGGCTGGGACGCTGTATGGCCACTATTTGGTGCTGCAAATCAATTGTTGTCAGCATTAGCATTAATGGCTTTAGCAGTATGGCTTGCTCATTTAGGTAGAGATAATAAAATGTTTACAATACCAATGGTATTTATGTTTGCTGTAACCTTAGTAGCTTTACTAATTATTATTAAAAATAATATATCTGGTGGTGAACCAACATTAGTTATATTCTCCATACTATTATTTATACTTGCAATTATACTTCTAAATGAAGCAAAAACCCATTTAACCAAAGAAAAAGAAAGAATTTAAAAGTAAATAAAATATAAAGCAACTAAGAACCTACCAATAAAAGGTAGGTTCTTAGTTGCTTTAATTCTTTTCTATATACTTATTAATCAAATTAATCAATATTAAAAGCTTAATATCATTAGTATTATTTGATTAATAGTTTAAACCTATGGCATATACAAAACCTAGCCACTAACTTATAACTTAGGTTACGAGAGTGCATAGCAAAGCTTTATATTTGCTGAAAAAATAGTTTTTATGTCGGAGCGATAATTTTGTTATTCACATAATACCTCTAGTATGCTGATATTTAAAGTTCAACTATTGAATTATTACAATTACATTGGTCTTGATTTAATTCTTCCTTAAATACATTAATAAAAGCTTTAGTTACTTTTTCCTTATTTGTCTCTAATGCACCTTGGATATCATGTAAATTTATAACTTCAGTCATACCTGTACACCAATTTGAAATTATTCCTACTGTTGCATAACACATACCTAGTTCTTTTGCCAAAACTACCTCGGGTACGTTAGTCATACCTACTACATCACCACCTAAGTTTTTAAACATATTAATCTCTTGGGCTGTTTCAAATCTTGGTCCCTCTGTACATACATAAACTGCATTTCCTACTATATATAATCCTTCTTTTTTAGCTATACTATAAAACTTTTCCCTTAAATTTGAACAATAAGGTTCAGACATATCTACATGTTTTACTGGTTCATCTCCACCTTCAAAAAAGGTCACTGATCTAGTTTTTGTAAAATCTAAAAAATCTCTTATTACGACAACATCACCTGGTTTATAATTTTCATTACATGAACCTACGGCAGCAGTAGCATAAACATATTTTACTCCGATTTCCTTCAAGGCCATCATATTAGCTCTATAATTTATTAAATGGGGAGGAACTGAATGATCCTTACCATGTCTAGCTAAGAAAACAATTTCCTCGCCATCAATTTTTAAAATGTCTAATTCTACTTCTCCATATTTAGTTTCTACTCTTTTTTTAGAACTATCACTTCCTGCATCATAAACTCCTGTACCTCCAATTATAGCCTTTTCCACATTAGGCACCTCCCTATTTTAATTTCATTATATTAGCCTTAAAAGGTGGTTTTACAATACCTTTTTCCGTTATTATTCCAGTTATATTCTCATTAGGCGTTACATCGAAGGCTGGATTATAAACATCAATTCCTTTTGGAGCAATTCTAACACCATTTATATGAGTAACTTCCTCATGACTTCTTTCCTCTATTTCTATTTCCTTTCCTGTTTTAATATCAAAGTCTATAGTAGTCGTTGGTGCTACTATATAGAAAGGAACATTATAGGCTTTAGCCACTACAGATAACATAAAGGTTCCAATTTTATTTGCAGTATCTCCATTAGAAGCTATTCTATCTGCACCAACTAAAATAATATCTATCTTACCATCTCTTATTAAAGTAGCTGCCACGTTGTCAGCAATTAACTTAGCTGGTATTTCCTCTTGGACTAATTCCCAAGCAGTAAGTCTTCCACCTTGTAGCCTTGGTCTCGTCTCATCGGCATATACAAATATATTTTTCCCAGTATAATGAGCTTCCCTAACTACCCCTAAAGCTGTACCATATTGAACAGTAGCAAGAGCTCCAGTATTACAATGAGTTAATATAGTATCTCCCTCTTTTATAATTTCATTTCCATATTTAGCCATAGTCTTATTTGTCTTAATATCTTCTTGGTAAATATCATTTGCCTCATTAATTATTTTTTCATATATCTCTTTTACCTCTAAATCTCTATTCCCTTCTATTAAATCTCTCATCCTCTTTATAGCCCACATAAGATTTACAGCTGTAGGTCTAGACTTATTCAATACATCTAATGCTTCATCTAACTTTTTTAAGAAAGTAATTTTATCATCATTAATAAATTCTTTAGCCGCTAAAACCACACCATAGGCTGTTGTTGCACCAATAGCTGGTGCACCACGTACTACCATATCCTTTATTGCAAAATCCACATCCTTATAAGTTCTACATTCAAAAACTTCATAAATAGTAGGAAGTTTTCTTTGGTCAATTAAGTACAATACACCATCTTTATATTCAATAGTTCTTATTTCTTTCATAGTTTTTCCCCCTTGAACTTTTTATTAGAGATTCTCCCTTACTTGTTTTAGGAGTCTTCAAATCATTTCTTAATTTAATTTCATTTTTAAAATACTATCCTTTCATTGCCCACCTATTTTAAATCTAATTAAAACATTTAATTATTCTATTTATTTTAAATTTAAATATTTCTGGCTAAAAATAACCATGGGAATAAAAAAGTTGGTATTATTTCCGTTATTGCATATTTCACTTGTCTTATATCTCATAACTCACAATATCATTTATTGAAAATTCCGTCAATCTTTGCTTTATGACAAATATTTTTTTACATATGATGTTAAAACACATTTATTTTAAACAATAAAATAAAACTAACAACTAATTCAAACTTATGGACAGTATATCAACCTAATGAATATAATTTAATAGCTACTACTATTTATCAAGAAAGGAGGATTATTGTGCCTTCAAGAGAGGATTATATTAGAGCATCTTTACAACTTAACTTGTTCTTTGGAAGAATAATGAAAGAACATTTAATATTTATGGAAGTCCCTTTATGCCGAAAATGTAAGGAACTAATGAGCTACATACAATAAATTTTCTTCTATCTATTTTCTTTTTACCACCTAATAATTCTTTACATATAATAAAAAATCCCAATATAAAAATAACTAGTATTCCTAAAACACCTATTACTCCCAATACTAAATTTATTCTTATAATTCCTATAATTTCTTCTAAACGCATATATGTTTCCTCTTTTCTTATATTATTATTTTTATCTTATAATAATAGTTATTAACTTACAAGATAGATATGAATAATAAGATAATTAAGGAGAGTAATATTATGGAAGGTAATAAAAGAACCCTATAAACCATAATGTTTTGAAGTTTATAAGGTTCTATACTATATTATTAATTCTAATATGTTAATTTTTAATCCTTTTTTTCAATTTCCCTACTTCTACTTTAGAAAGGCCAGTTGCTTTTAATACTAATGCTACTTCAGCTCCTTCTCTTAACAAGTTCTTAGCTATTTTTATTTTCTCTACCTGTCTTCCTTTTTCCAATCCTCTTTCTTCTCTCTTTTTTAATATACTTGTGGTAATAACTCCTTTCTCATCAAGCTTTCTTATTTCTTCTATTATATCTTCTTCTGTTGCATTATCATTTGTTAATTCTATATATTTTAAATATATCCCCCCATAGTATATTATTGTCTAGCTCGTTGCAGAACTCTACAACTCGCATATTTACTACTCTTTAATCTATTGAAATGGCTAGATTCCCCCCATTCTGGGTATATATTCATTAACAAGATGTGTATAACTCAAAATGAAAGAAAGGAGAATCCTATGCCAGTTTCAGCGAAACAATTAAACTTTTGCAATATTTCTAATAACTTCAATGCTTTCTATAATCAAAATCAAGATAATTTACTTTCTTTACTTGATGAATTTATTAATATTAGTGATTTTATCCCTTTTTCTTTTTACCAAAAATATTATGCAAAGTTTGGTACTAAAAGAGACTTTTCAATTGAATCTATGCTTAATGCTTTTATTATTAAAAATATCTTATCTATTCCTTCTATTGACCTTTTAATTACAATTTTATCTATTTCTTCTGAGCTTCGTCAGTTTTGTGGTTTTTTAAAAGTTCCTCATAAGTCTCAATTTTCTAGGTTTAAATCAGATTTTCTAGATAATTTTAATGATTTATTTAACAACTTAGTTGATTTTACTGAGGATATTTCTAAAGCTATTAATCCTTTTTTATCTTCTATTTTAATTACTGATACTACTGGAATTGAAGCTTACGTTACTGAAAACAACCTTAAATTTTATCAATCACAACTTAAAAAGTCTAAAACTTATTCTAATTTCCTTGCAAAGACTAATCCTAATTCAGGATTCGATGTTGAAAAGTATGCACAAGGTCAAATGCCGAAATTTGCTTCTTCTAATGCAGATGCAAAGCTAACTTATCTTAATGGTCATTTTGGATACTTTTTAAGATGTATTATTTCCACTAATGCTCTTGGACTTGTTAGGAATGTTAACTTTTATGATTCTGATAACAATCTTGATCAAGGTTTAAGGCCTCAGGATATTAAAGATTCTTTTGATTCTAAGTCTTTAATTCCTTCTTTAGAAACCTTTTTTCAATTGCATCCAAAATTTAATTACAATTACTTTTTAGGTGATTCCGGATTTGATGCTGATGATAATTATGCTTATCTTCATAAGAAAAACATTATGCCTATTATCAACTTAAATCCTCGTAATTCTCAAGGGTTACCTCAACCTGGATTTAATGAAATTGGTATCCCACTTTGTCCTAATGACCCCGATTTACCAATGGTTTATGATGGTATCACAAGGGAAAAAGGTAGAGCTGATAGAATTAAATATCTTTGCCCAAAGTCTAAAAAGGTCAACTTTGGTGGTAAACTTAAATATGTTTAAGTTGTGAAAATCCTTGTACTCCTTCAAAATGTGGTAGGATTAAAAACATTACTATTCATCATAATTACAGATTTAATTCTTCAATGCCTCGTGATAGCCTTAAGTGGCAAAAACTATATAGGCTTAGAACTATTTGTGAAAGATCAATTTCTCAGATTAAAAACTTTATACAAATCAAAACTTCTAAAGTTAGAAATACAATATCTTTAAAATCAGATGTATTGCTTGCATGTATTTCTCAGTTAATTGCTTTTATTCTTATTTTTAGAACTGGTAATTCAGATAAACCACTTGCTATTAAAAATCTAATAGCTTGATTTCTACATAGAATCAAAAAATTTAACTGGTTAAATTTAACCTTTAGTTTCTTATGTCTTTTTTTGTATATGTCTGATAGTTTAAATGCTTTATTGAAGTTTTAAGTTTTCTAATTGTGGATAACACTAAATATTTTCAAATTTACATTCTGCAACTATCTAATAAATATGATTGTATTTTCTTTAACTTTACTATACAATAATATTAATGATAAGTAAAACTACAATATATAATATCTGTATATAGTAAAACTTAAAACAAGAGGTGTATTATGGAAACTTCAAGATGCAAAGCATTTATGGCTTCAGTTGAATATGGCAGTTTTTCAAAAGCGGCGGAAGTATTAGAGTATACACCCTCTGGTGTGAGCCAACTTGTCAATGCTTTTGAAGATGACATGGGATTTCCCCTTTTAATAAGAGATAATAAGGGTGTTAGGCCTACAGACAATGGCCTCACAATATTAGCTGCCGTTCGAGAATTTTTATCACAGGAAGAACATATTTATCAACTTGCCTCTGAGATTAAGGGGTTAATTACCGGAACGATAAAGATAGGTACATACTCCAGTATAGCAATCCACTGGTTGCCATGGTTAATTAAACATTTTCAGCTCAATTATCCAAATATTAAAATTCAAATGATGGAAGGTATTCGCCAGGAAGTTACACAGTGGCTTGACAATAGGGAAATTGATATAGCATTTATAAGCTATATAGTTCCTATGGAATATAAATGGATATCTTTGGTCGATGATCAGATGATAGCTGTTTTACCACCAAATCACCCTATGGCACATCTTAAATCATACCCTATTGAAATGTGCAATCAAGAAAACTTTATTATGCCAGGATTAAGGAAAGATATAGATATACTCGAACTACTACAAAACCATGGACTAACTCCCAAAATTACTTTATCTACAGTGGAGAATTTTGCTGCTATATCAATGATCGAACAAGGATTGGGTATGAGTATAATGAACGAACTTACCACAAAGAATTGGCAAGCGGATGTGGTAAAACTGCCTTTAGAACCAGCTCAAGCTGTTAGCCTCGGTATTGCTTTTCATTCAATAAAAACGGTTTCGCCAGCTGCTAAACGTTTCATTGATTATTGTAGAGCAGCATTCTTATAAAAAAGAGGCGAAGACTATCGATCATAAGTTGACCGAAGACTTCGCCTCTTTGGGTTTCTTTATTTAATTTTAGATTTATATAAGTGATGCGTCATTGAACGGGCGACCAAAGGTATGCCCCTACGCATTGATATATCTCCATTGTAAGGGCTAGCCTTGCTGGCATGCTTCCTGAATATAATTCTACTTATGTTCATCTATAGTATATAAATCATCCATCTATTTATCAACCTAATTTTGTTAATTATCATCTATCATAACTGTAATTATCCAATGTCATCTATATTTTAGCCTATTTTTAAGGGTCAAAAAACGGTGTTTTTTCACCGATTTTTGACCCAAATTCCGTCCTTAAACCACTATATGTTGTGGTCAACTTCTACTTTTCGCCCTCTGAACCACAATACGTCATCAGAATTATACTCTCAACGTGTGTAGTCCCAACAAACATATCCATTAACCTCATCTTCTCAACCCTATATCCTCTCTCGCTGAACACCTTCAAGTCCCTGACCAAGGTAACTGGATTACAACTTACATAAACATATCTTTCAGGCCTAAAGTCGATTATCTTACTGATCGCCTTAGGGTGGATTCCATCTCTTGGTGGATCTATTACTATTAAATCTGGTTTTTCTTCTAGATTGTCCACTGCTTCAAGCAC
>DATGTQ010000038.1 GCA_035301805.1 Tissierellales bacterium | reverse complement strand
AATGGAGCATACTGTAAAGGGGAGACATAAAATACTTAAAGAGTGTAATTTACCTTTAACAGCAGTAGGAGTAGTAGATATGGTAGTAACAGAAATGGGAGTTATGAAAGTAACAAATAAAGGGTTGGTTTTAACAGAGATTAATCCAAAATATACAGTGGAAGAAGTACAAGGGGCTACTGAAGCTGAGCTAATAATTTCAGAATCATTAGAAAAGATAGGATTAGAAAAAGAAATAAACTTTTAACAAAAAGAAGCGGTAAGAGCCGCTTCTTTTTGTTAAAAAAATATCTTGTATGATATAATATAAAATAGGGAGTTGAATTATTTATGTTCTTAGAGGATTTAAGGGAGGGAGCAAAAAAAATAAGTTTAGAAGGCATAAAAATTAATGCCTATTGTAATGGAAATAATATTTTGCTGAAAGAAGATACTAATAAAGGTGAAAACTATATAAAATATAATTATATAATCAGAGATGATTCTTTTAAAGTTTCCCTGGAAATATCGGTTAATAAGGAAATATACAATAATAATTCTAAAGCTATAGCTGATATGGGGTATGGGATAATTTTACAGGAGATTAGATATAGAAATTTGTTAACAGATTATATTAAAAAACAAAAATTAAATAAATATATTGCAAATACTCTTCATGATGCAGTACTAGTCTTAAATAAAGATGGCTACGTAGAATACTATAATGATAAAGCTTTAGAAATATTAGAGGCACCAAAAGAAGAAATAAAGATAAAACCACTGCAAGAATTTTATGCTAGTAAGCTAAAAGTTATGGAGATTTTAAAAACTGGAAAAGAGGTTTATAATGAGGAAATATTTCTAAAGTTAAAAAATGGAGGTAAAAAACATCTTTTAAAAACTATTCTACCTATTAAAGATGATGATGGTAATGTTATTGGAGTATTGGACAAGATAAAAGAAATAAAAACTGCTAAAAATTTTATTGCTAACATATCAGGCTCCCAAGGAAGATTTACTTTTGAAGATATAATCCATGATAGTGTTGAGATGGAAGAAGTAATAAACTTAGCTAAATCTACTGCAAGAACTGATATGACAGTCCTAATACAAGGGGAAAGTGGTACAGGTAAGGAGCTCTTTGCCCATGCAATGCATAATGTAAGTAATAGGGCTTTAAAGCCTTTTGTAATTCTTGATTGTTCTACTATTCCAAAAGAGTTAGTAGAATCTGAGTTATTTGGTTATTCAGAAGGAGCTTTTACAGGGGCTAAAAAAGGTGGTAAATTAGGAAAGTTTGATTTAGCATCAGAAGGTACAATTTTTTTGGATGAAATAGGAGAAATGCCTTTGGACATGCAAGCAAAATTATTAAGAGTTCTCCAAAATGGTACCTTTACTCGAGTAGGTGGAAACGAATTAATTGAAGTAGATATAAGGATAATTGCTGCTACTAATAGAAATCTTGAGGAAGAGGTAAAGAAAAATAATTTTAGAGAAGATTTATATTATAGACTTAATATGGTGTCTGTGGAAATTCCACCTCTTAGAAATAGAAAAAGAGATATTATGAAATTGACAAATCACTTTCTAGAAATGGCTCAGGATAGATTAAATAAAAAAGATATTTCAATAAATGAAAATATAAAAAGGATGTTTTTATCCTATAGTTGGCCGGGTAATGGTAGGGAATTGGAAAATATAATATTTAGAGCAGTAAATTTATGTACAGGAGAAGAAATAAATTTAAACCATTTACCGGAACATATTTTAGAAAATGTCAAAATAAAGATAGAATCTGAAGAATCTAGTATAGAATTGACTCCTTTGGAGAAAATGGAATTAGAACAAATATTAACTTTGTTGAAAGAAAACAAAGGAAATAAAAAAAGGACGGCGGAAATATTGGGAATTTCTAGGTCTACTTTATATAGAAAGTTAAAAAAATATAATGTGGAAATCTAGTTAAATATTATTTGCAAAGTATTTGCATAATAGATAATTTTTTTGTATAGTAAATATATATAAGTTTAAAGTATGAAATAGATATTTGGAGTGTTTGATTTGAAGGATAAAAATCCTCTTTTATATTTAGCATTAATAACTCAAGTAGGTCTTTCTATAATAACTCCTATTCTACTGGGAGTTTTTTTAGGGAATATTGTAGATAAATGGTTGAAAACTGAGTCAATTTTTACTATTATATTTATTATACTTGGTACTGTAGCTGGATTTATGAATCTTCTTAAATTGGCTACTAAGAAAGATCATAGGAAGTGAGCCAAAATGCTACATAATTCTAAGGATAATTATGTGTTTCAGATAATAAAAAAAGCTATAATACTCATTCTAGTAGTAATTGGATTAATGTTTTTTGGTTTTAGGGAGCCCAAACCTTATATTCTAGGTTTTATTTTTGGCTCTAGTATTAATGTTTTAAGCTTTCTTCTACTTAATAATACTCTAAAGAAAGCGGTACAAATGGAACCCTCAAAAGCTTATGGTTATACAATGTCGAATTATTTTGTTCGATACTTTATTTATTTTATTGTATTGACAATTAGCATTATTGCAGATTATTTAAATTTTGTAACTGCTGTTTTAGGAATGTTTACTATAAAAATAGTAATACTTTCTAAGGCATTTTATGATACTATTAATGGAAGAATAAAAAAAAGAAATAAGGAGTAGTTGTTACAGCTTACAGGAAGGAGGGAATAGATGAGTATATGAGTATAGAAATTGCTTTCAATTTATTCGGTAAGAATATAATAATACCAGACACTATAGTAAATGTATGGATTGTATCGATTATTTTAATTATAATAGCTTTAGTAGTAAATAAAAAAATAAAAAATGCAGATGTAAATAAACAACCTACAGGTTTTTTAAACTTAATAGAAGTATTAGTTGAATCTGTAGAAGGCTTAGTAGAGTCTACTATGGGTAAAGAGAATATGTTTTTTACACCTTATATACTGACTTTAATATTGTTTTTATTATTCTCAAACTTATTTGGACTTCTATCTTTTACACCACCTACATCAGATTATAGTGTTACATTAACATTGGCATTAATGACTTTCTTTTTAACTCAGTATTTTAATTTTAAAACCTCAGGGTTTTTAGGATATTTTAAGAGTTATACAGAACCATTACCTTTATTAACTCCTATAAATATCTTAGGTGAAATAGCCAACCCTATATCACTTTCTTTCCGTTTATTTGGAAATATTTTAAGTGGAGTTATTATAATGGGCTTAGTATATGCCGCTCTAGGTTGGTTTGCACCATTAGTAGCACCAATTTTACATGCTTATTTTGATATATTTTCAGGAGCGCTTCAAACTTTTATATTCTCTATGCTAACTATGATATTTATTTCAGGTGCAATGGAGTAATATAATAGAATAATAAAAAAACAAGCAATAAAATTGTCAAAATTTTGGGAGGAGGAAAAATAATGTTAGAAGGAATAACTAGTGAAGCTTTTATTTTAGGATGTTCAGCAATAGGAGCAGGTCTTGCAATGATAGCAGGTATAGGACCTGGAATTGGTCAAGGTCATGCAGCAGGTAAAGGTGCCGAGGCAGTAGGTAGACAGCCAGAAGCACAAGATGATATTATAAGAACCATGCTTTTAGGTCAAGCAGTAGCAGAAACTACTGGTATTTATGGTCTAGTAATTGCGTTGATTCTTTTATTCTTAAGGCCACTATTAACAGCATATTTAGCTTTAAAATAATAAAAAAGATGGGGTTTCCCATCTTTGAAAATATACCTCAATGAGAAGGAGGTTGAGTAAGTGATAGATGTAAGGGTTGAACCTAATTGGATATCAATGCTATTGGTATTTGTTTCAGTAGTAATATTATATTTCATATTAAAACACTTTTTATATGAACCAGTATCCAAGTTTATGGGGGAAAGAAAAGAAAATATTCAAAAAGATATAGATGGAGCTAAATCTTTAAAAGAGGATGCTACTGTTTTAAGAAATCAATATGAGATTAAAATAGAAGAATCCTATGAAGAAGGGCAAAAAATAATAGAAACCTCTAGACGACGAGGAGAAGAGTTAAGAGAAGATATAATAAAAGATGCTGAAAAAGAAGCAGAAGGCATTGTGGACAGAGCTAGAAGAGAAATTGAATTAGAGAAAGAAAAAGCTTTGCAAGAAATAAAACTTCAAGCTGGGGATATGGCTATCCTTATTGCCTCAAGGATTGTAGATGAAAAAATGGATATGAATGTTCAACAAGAGATGATTGACAAATTCGTAAATGAGGTAGGGATGGAAAAATGGCAAAGCTAATAGGGAAAAGATATGCTTTGGCATTGTTTGAGGCTGGTCAAGAGCTTGAAAAGTTAGATAGCTTTAAAGAAGAATTAAATTATATAACTACTATTTTAAATGAAGAATCAGATTTAGTAACAATTTTAGAACATCCAAAGATATCTACGAAAGATAAAAAAGAATTAATTATGAATGTTTTTCAAAAAAGTGTTTCAGAGGAAATGTTAAATTTCCTTTATGTAATAATTGATAAGGGAAGAGAAAAAAATATTTTAGATATTAATAAAGAATATAAATATTTGTATAATGAAAAAAAGAATATAGTAGAAGCCGTAGCAGTGACAGCTGTTCCTATGGATAAAGGTTCTCAAGATAAATTAACTGTAGTTCTTTCAGAAAAACTAGGGAAGACTGTAAAGATTAAAAATGAAATAGATAAATCCATACTAGGTGGAGTGCTTTTAAAAATGGAAAATAAAATTATAGATGGAACTATAAAAGGACGACTTGAATCCATGGAGAAAACCATTAAAGGCGCAAAAGTATAGGAAGTTGAGGTGAAAAACTAATGGATTTAAGACCAGAAGAAATAAGTTCAGTAATAAAGGAACAAATAAAAAAATATGATCAAAAACTGGACATGGTAGATGTTGGGACAGTAATACAGGTAGGAGATGGAATAGCAAGAATTCATGGATTAGAAGGCTGTATGGCAGGGGAATTAATTGAATTCCCTGGTGAAATATACGGTATGGCTTTAAATTTAGAAGAGGATAATGTAGGATGTGTACTTTTAGGTCCAGACAGAGAAATTAAAGAAGGGGATACTGTTAAAAGAACTAAAAGAATTGTGGAGGTACCTGTTGGCGATGTTATGATGGGAAGAGTGGTTAATGCTCTAGGCCAGCCAATTGATGGTAAAGGACCTATTAATGCTACAGAATATAGACCTGTTGAAAAAATTGCTCCAGGAGTTATTACTCGGAAAAGTGTATCTGAACCATTACAAACAGGTATAAAAGCTATAGATTCTATGTTCCCAATAGGTAGAGGACAAAGGGAGTTAATAATAGGAGATAGACAAACTGGTAAAACAGCTTTAGCAATTGACACTATTATTAATCAAAAAGGTCAAGATGTAATTTGTATATATGTAGCTATAGGACAAAAAAGATCTACGGTAGCGCAAATAGTAGATGTACTTGAAAGACATGGAGCTATGGATTATACTACAGTAGTTTCTGCAACAGCTAGTGAATTAGCACCATTACAATATATAGCTCCCTATGCAGGTGTAAGTATAGGAGAAGAATTTATGAATAATGGTAAAGATGTTTTAATTGTTTATGATGACCTATCCAAACATGCTACTGCCTATAGAGCAATGTCACTATTGCTTAGAAGACCACCAGGAAGGGAAGCTTTCCCAGGAGATGTTTTCTATCTACATTCAAGATTGTTAGAAAGATCTGCAAAGCTTGATGATAAATATGGTGGCGGTTCAATTACTGCATTACCAATTATTGAAACTTTAGCAGGAGATATTTCTGCATATATACCTACGAATGTCATTTCTATAACAGATGGTCAGATATTCTTAGAGACAGATTTATTCTTTTCTGGACAAAGGCCAGCTATAAACACAGGATTATCTGTATCTCGTGTAGGTGGGGCAGCACAAATTAAGTCTATGAAAAAAGTAGCTGGTACACTAAAGTTAGAGTTAGCTCAATATAGAGAACTCGAAGCTTTTGCTCAATTTGGTTCAGACCTTGACAAAGACACTCAAGAAAGACTGAGACAAGGTGAGAGAATGCTAGAGTTATTAAAACAACCTCAATATGAACCAATGAGGGTAGAGCATCAAGTAATTATTTTATACGCAGTAGTTAATAAACATCTTGATAACATTCCTGTGGATAAAATAAGCCAATTTGAAAGGGAATTTATAGTATTTGTGGATAATAACTATCCAGAAATAATTAAAAGTTTAAGTGAAACGAAAGATTTAACTGATGAAACTGTAGAACAGTTAGAAAAGGCAGTTAAGGAATTTAAAGAAAGTTTTAAATAAAAAAACCCTAAAAATAGGGGGTGAACTATTTGGCAGAATCAACACGTGATATTAAAAGACGTATTAGAGGGATTACGAATATAAAACAGATAACAAATGCAATGGAGTTAGTAGCATCGGCAAAGTTAAAAAGGGCTAGGGAAAAGTTAGAAAGAACTAGACCTTATTACAATACAGTTTTAGAAAGTATCCAGGAGACATTGGCTTCTACAGGAAATATTAATCATCCTCTTTTACAAGTAAGGGATGTAGAAAAATCCCTTTATATTGTACTTACTGGTGATAAAGGTTTGGCTGGAGGCTATAACTCAAACGTATTAAGATTAGTTGAAAATGAAATAAAGGAAAGAAAAGATGAGGTAAAGTTAATTACAATAGGTTCTAAAGGTGGAGAGTTTTATAAAAGAAGGGGCTATGAAATTGTAGAAGAATTTACTGGTATATCTGAAGAACCAAGTTTTTCTGATGCAGTAAAGGTTACCAGAATAGCTTTAGAACTTTATAAAAAAGAAGAAATCGACGAAATAATAATAGCCTATACTACGTTTTATTCACCGATTTCACAGGAGGCAAAGTTACTAAAACTGCTTCCACATGAGGATACAAGGGCTGAAAGTGAAGAAAAGACTAATATTATTGAATATGAACCATCTCCAGAGGAAGTGTTAGATTATTTAATTCCTAAATATATAGAAAGTACCATATATGGCGCATTGATAGAGTCTTCTTCTAGTGAACAAGGTGCTAGAAGAACGGCTATGGGTTCTGCTACAGATAATGCTGAAGAAATGATAGATGATTTACAGCTTAGCTACAATAGAGCTCGTCAAGCAGCTATTACTGTGGAAATTTCTGAAATTGTTGCGGGTGCTGAAGCTCTTAAGTAACTGAGAAAGGAGTAGGAATATGGAAAAAAACATAGGGAAAATAGTTCAGGTAATTGGTCCTGTAGTAGATATAAGATTTAGTGAAGATGATCTTCCTGAACTTTTAAACGCTATAGAAATAGAAAAAGATGGGGAAAAGCTGATAGTAGAAGTAGCACAACATATTGGAGATGACACTGTTAGATGTGTTGCCATGGGTTCTACTGATGGGCTTATAAGAGGTATGGAAGGAGTAGATACTAAAGCTCCTATAGAAGTACCAGTAGGTAGAGAAACCCTTGGAAGACTTTTCAATGTCCTCGGTGAAGCTATAGATGAAAAGGGAGATATAGATGCAAAGCATTATTCCCCAATTCATAAATCAGCACCATCTTTTGAAGAACAAGAAACTTCAAGTGAAGTATTTGAAACTGGTATAAAAGTTGTAGACCTAATAGCACCCTACTCAAGAGGTGGAAAAATAGGTTTATTTGGCGGTGCTGGTGTAGGAAAGACAGTACTTATTATGGAGTTAATAAATAATATAGCTAAAGAACATGGTGGCCTTTCTGTATTTGCAGGTGTAGGTGAAAGAACTAGGGAAGGTAATGACTTATATTATGAAATGATTGAATCTGGGGTAATTGATAAAACTACTTTAGTATTTGGACAAATGAATGAACCACCAGGAGCTAGAATGAGAGTAGGTCTTACAGGTCTTACTATGGCAGAGTACTTTAGAGATCAAGAAGGCCAAGATGTATTATTATTTATAGATAATATATTTAGGTTTACTCAAGCTGGTTCAGAAGTATCAGCATTACTTGGAAGAATGCCAAGTGCAGTAGGATATCAACCTACATTGGCAACAGAAATGGGTGCTTTACAAGAGCGAATTACTTCTACAAAGAAAGGATCTATTACTTCAGTTCAAGCAATATATGTTCCAGCAGATGATTTAACAGACCCAGCACCAGCAACTACCTTTGCTCACTTAGACGCTACGACAGTACTTTCTCGTCAAATAGCAGAGTTAGGAATATATCCAGCTGTAGATCCATTAGACTCTACATCAAGAATACTGGATCCTCAAATTGTTGGAGAAGAACATTATAAAGTAGCAAGGGGAGTACAAGAGATTCTTCAAAGATACAAAGAGTTACAAGATATAATTGCAATACTAGGTATTGAAGAATTATCTGATGAAGACAGAGTAATTGTATCTCGTGCAAGAAAGATACAAAGATTCTTATCCCAACCTTTTGCTGTTGCAGAACAATTTATAGGTATGGAAGGAAAATATGTTCCTATTAGTGAAACAGTAAGAGGATTTAAGGAAATATTAGAAGGTAAACATGATGATTTACCAGAGCAAGCTTTCTTTATGGTAGGTACAATAGATGAGGTTATTGAAAAGGCAAAGGAAATGGAGGGATAATCTATGTCAACATTCCCTCTAGAAATAGTGACTCCTGACAGGTTGTTCTTAGATGATGAAGTAGAAAGAGTTATTGTAAGAGGTGCAGAAGGTGATTTAGCAATTTTAAAAAATAGGGCCCCTTTAGTAACCCCTTTAAAAATTGGAAAAATCAGAGTTTTTAAAGATGGAGAAGAAAAGGTTGCTACTTGTGTTGGTGGTTATGCTAAAGTTACAAAGGAAAAAACAACTATTATTACAGATGCCTGTGAATGGGCGGAAGAAATAGATGTAGAAAGAGCGGAAGAAGCCAAAAAAAGGGCTGAAAAAAGGCTCGAAAAGAAACCAGAAGGTTTAGATGTAGTTAGAGCAGAAGCAGCTTTAAAAAGAGCTATAAATAGATTAGATGTAGCAAAATATAAAAAATAGAATAATAAGGTATAAAAAGTACCCTATCATGGCAATACTTTACCATGAGGAAAGGGTACTTTTTATGTTTAGTAAAAGCGTTTTGTCCCCCTTTACGGCTGTTATTAAACATATTAGAAGAATAAGTTGGAATACCCTTTCCTTATTTTAATATAAGTTAGGAGGAAGGGATAATGAAAAAATACAGGAAGGTACTAACTTTAGGTATTATTATACTATTAATTCCTATTCTAGGATTATGTGAAGAAAAAGAGCTTGAAAAAAATATTTCATTGAGTATACTAGAGGATATGGGTGGGAAATTTTCAGAAGCAGATATAAGTGGGGGAAATAAAATATATGATATATTTTTAGAAAAAAAGGGTTTAGAGAGTTTGGGTGAAGAAATTAGGAATGATATAGGATTATTAGGGAAAAAAGAAGAAAAAAGTAAATATGATTTTAATTTTGAACCTAGCAATTATTCAGAAAAGATTGTAGATGATGATGATTTTAAACAACTAACTATATGGGGGATAAATTCTGAAGGATATCCTACTACGGCAGTTATTACTTCATATAAAGATAAGTCAGGTAATATTAGTGAAACAACTCTTTATATTAATTTTGTAATAAAGGAGAAATTTGACGAAGTTAATGATATAATATATAAGGTGGAAAATGTTTTTAAAGAATTTGATAAGAAGGTAGAGATTAATACTTGTATTGTAGGAACTCTTGATGGAAAATTAACTAAGGTAGAAAAAGAAAAAAGTGTTTCTGTGGCAACTAAAAATGTAAATGGAAAAGTTGTGGAAAAGTTTATAGATGATGGCCTAATAAGTATTATAGCTTATACACCTTATGTTGATGAATATGTTTATGTGGAAGATAAAAAAGTTAATTTAAATATTGCTATGAGATATAATGAATTAGAAGAAAGTACTTACCTGTGGATAGGTACGCCAGTTATTACAATAAGTTATTAAGTAAATGGAGGGGATTTTTTGTGAGTAAATTATTGGTGGAGAAGAGTCCACCTTTAAAAGGGAGAGTAAGAATAAGTGGTGCTAAGAATTCTACCTTGCCAATTATTGCAGCTTCTCTTTTAGGAACTGAAGACATAATATTAAGGGATGTGCCAAGACTTAAAGATGTAGATGTAATCTGTGATGTATTAGCATCCTTAGGGGCTGAAGTAGAGTTTTTAGATGAACATACTTTGAGAATTAATGCGAAAAATGTAGATAAATATGAGACCCCTTATGAATTAATGAGCAAGATGAGGGCTTCTTTTTTAGTTATGGGACCTTTATTGACCCGTGTAGGTAAAACAAAGACTTCTTTACCTGGTGGGTGTGCAATAGGAACAAGACCTATTGATTTGCATTTAAAAGGCTTTAAAGCTTTAGGTGCTGAAGTAGATGTGGATCATGGCTATATAGGGGCTTATGCAAATAAATTAGTAGGAGCCAGAATTTATTTAGATTTTCCTAGTGTTGGAGCTACAGAAAATATTATGATGGCTGCAGTTTCAGCAGAAGGAGAAACTATAATTGACAATGCGGCTATGGAACCAGAAATTGTGGATTTAGCAAACTTTTTAAATAAACTTGGTGCTAATGTTAAAGGAGCAGGGACTAGTAGTATTAGAATCAAAGGTGTGGAAAAATTAGGTGGAGGGGAACATTCTATTATTCCTGATAGGATTGAAGCAGGTACTTTTATGGTAGCTAGTGCTATTACCAATGGAGATATATTAATTGAAAATATAATTCCCAGCCATATAAAACCTATAATTGCTAAACTTAGGGAAACTGGGGCCGAAGTTATTGAAAATGGAGATAAGATACGAGTAATTGGTACTAATAATAGAAAGGCTGTAGATGTTAAGACTTTACCCTATCCAGGTTTTCCAACGGATATGCAAGCTCAATTTATGGCTTTAATGAGTGTTAGTGAAGGTACTAGTGTAGTTATTGAAACAGTTTTCGAAAATAGATTCATGCATGTAGATGAATTGAAAAGAATGGGTGCAGATATAAAAATCGATGGAAGAAGTGCAATTCTTCAAGGAGTAGATAGCTTAATGTCAGCACCAGTAAAGGCTACGGACCTAAGGGCTGGAGCAGCTTTAGTATTAGCAGGTTTAGTAGCAGATGGAGTAACTGAAATTGATAATATTTATCATATAGATAGAGGTTATGATGGTATAGAGGATAAATTTAAGAAATTAGGTGGAAGAATTACTAGAGTAGAATAATAAAGATATTATCTTTATTAAGTCTATCTGGTTGGAATAATTATAACTGTTTTTGTAGTTAGAATAATAAACATATCATCTTTTCCTAGTGCATAGAATGTAATTAAGTTGACTTTAAGATATAAGAGGAGGAAAAGATGAAAAAGCTATGGGTATACTTGTCATTTATTTTAATTATAACTATTGTTCTTCCAACGATTCTTGTAAAAACATTCAATATAGTATCTAAAGAAGGCGATGAAAAGTCTAAAAGTAGAAAAGAAAAGAGAGTAGATAATAAAACTGGTGATAAGTTTGATGGTTCTATAGATGTCTATGATACGAGGAGCCAGAAAATTATTACTGTACCCTTAGAGGATTATGTTAAGGGAGTTGTAGCGGCAGAAATGCCCGCTGAGTTTGAAATAGAGGCTTTAAAAGCACAAGCTATTGCAGGTAGAACTTATGCATTACAAAGGACTGCGAATTTTGAGGATGGACATCCGGATCATCCCGATGCTGCCCTTTGTACAGGCATTCACTGTCAGGCTTATTTGTCTGTAGATGAATTGGAAAAACTCCATTCGAAAAAATGGGTAGATAAATATTGGGGTAAAATAGAAGAAGCGGTGAATGAGACTGTTAATGAAGTTATATATTTCGATGGTGAAATAATAGAACCACTATATCATTCTACTAGTGGCGGTAAAACTGAGGATTCTAAGGATGTTTTTGCAATAGAAAGGGCCTATTTAAAATCAGTGCCTAGTCCTTATGAGAAAGATGCGCCAAAATTTAAAAGTATCGTAACTATGACTGTTGATGAATTTATTCAAAAGATACAGGGAAAATATACAGGAGCTAATATTACTAAAGATAATGTTCATGAAAAAATAAAATTAGTAGAAAAAACTGATAGTGGAAGAATAAAAAAAGTAATGATAGATGGAACAGTAGTGGAAGGACGAGAAATAAGAGAATTATTTGAATTAAACTCTACTAATTTTAAAATAATGTTAAATCCTAAAAGTAATATAGTAGAAATTGAGACTAAGGGCTATGGTCATGGTGTAGGCATGAGTCAATGGGGTGCCAATGGCTTAGCCAGGGAAGGAAAGGATTATAAAGGAATCCTTAAACACTATTATACAGGAGTAGAGATAAAAGAGTATAAATGAGCCACTGGGGACGGTCTTGATTGACTCAGAAAGTGAGTCAGCAAGGAGACCGTCCCTTTTGATTCAGGAAGTGAGTCAGTAGGGACGGCCCTAACGGACTCAATAAAGGATAGTTAGCAAAGTTTTTGCTAATTATCCTTTATTTTTTGTAAAAAATGTCGTATTAAAAATAATATTTTGGTAATACTAGCTAATGGAGGTGGGGACATGAAAGATAAAATCAAGAAAATAATGGAGAAAGATGGATTTTATATTACTTTATTTGTCTGTGTATGTATAGTAGCAACCACGGCAGTTTGGGCTTCTAAAAATAATATAGAGAAGGCTAAAGAAGAAAAAATTATTGAAGAAGAGCTTATAGTTGACACTAGAGAAATAGAAGAACAATTAGAAATGGAGCCTACATTAGCAAGTGGAGAGTTTGAAGAAGAAAAAAAGGAAAATGAAAAACAAACAGAACCAGAAAAACCTGTGGAGGAAAAAGAACCGGAGCCAGAAGTTAAAGAGCCAGAAGCTCCTCAAAATGAAGAAAAAACTCCTACTACAGAAATTGAAGGTATGATAACTCCAGTTGAAAACGGGAGTTTAGGATTAGAGTTTACAGAGGAAAATTTAATTTATTCTACTACATTAGAAGAGTGGACTAGTCATGAGGGTGTAGACTTTTATGCTAAGGAAGGTACAACTATTGTAGCTAGTGGTTCAGGAGTAGTTAGGGAAATATACGAAGATGATTTATGGGGAACAGTAATAATATTAGACCATGGAAATGAAATATTAACTAAATATGCAAGTTTACAAACAAATAAAATGGTTAATGAGGGACAAAAAGTCGCAAAAGGTGACCCTATAAGTAAAGTTGGAAAAACAGCTGCAATAGAACAAAAGGATAAACCACATTTACATTTTGAAGTAATAAAAGATGGTGTACCAGTTAACCCAAAACAGTATATCACCAATCTTAAATGATATTAACTACCATTAAAAGTTCTATTGATGTTAAATGCTGCATAAGTATTTACAAAGAAGAACATCCCAAAATTAATTCCAAGGGGGGTTAAACATGTGAAAGATTATATAGAGGAAAGAGCATTAGAGATTGCAAAATACATAATTAGCGAAGAGGCTACCGTAAGACAAGCAGCTAGTGTATTTGGGGTTAGTAAGAGTACAGTTCATAAGGATGTTACCGAACGACTCCCTAAAATAAACCCTCTTATTGCTGGTATGGTAAAACAGGTATTGGAAAAAAATAAAGCAGAAAGGCATATCAGGGGTGGGAAAGCTACAAAACTGAAATATAAAGCTATGAACGAATAGGTTTGATATAAAGGTCCAAAATTGGGCCTTTTAAACTTTTTTGTACTAATATCTTGTAATTAGGAAAGATTCAACAAAAATAAAGGTATTATTTGTTTGATATCGAATTTAAATATAATAGCCTTATTATAATATAAAAGATGATCATAAAACGAAGAGGGGGGTCGGGGATAGTGGCTTTTAGAACAGACTTAGGTATAGATTTAGGAACTGCTAGTACACTTGTATATGTAAAAGGTGAAGGTGTAATTTTAAATGAACCTTCCGTAGTTGCTATAGATCAAGATGTAGAGAATTTTTTAGCAGTTGGTGAAGAAGCAAGAAGGATGTTAGGTCGGACTCCGGGAAATATAATTGCAATAAGACCACTAAAAGATGGAGTGATCTCCACTTATGGTGTGACAGAAAAGATGCTTAAATATTTTATACGAAAAGCTATGGGAAGAAAAATATTTAAGCCTAGAATAGTAATATGTGTTCCCAGTGGTGTAACAGAAGTGGAAAAGAGAGCAGTGATTGAAGCTAGTAATCAGGCAGGGGCTAGATCAACTTATTTAATTGAAGAACCAATTGCTGCAGCAATTGGGGCAGGAATAGATATAACAGAGCCTAATGGCCGTATGATAGTAGATGTAGGAGGGGGGACCACAGATGTTGCAGTAATTTCCCTTGGTGGCATGGTTGTTAATCAGTCAATTAAAATAGCTGGTGATGATTGTGATGAAGCTATAATAAAATATATTAGAAGAAAACATAATATTATGATAGGAGAAAGAAGTGCAGAAGAACTAAAGGTGCATATTGGAACTGCATATGAAAGGAAAAAAGATGTGATGAAGGAAGTAAAGGGTAGAAATTTAGTAACAGGTTTACCTAAAAATATTATGGTTTCTTCTTCAGAAATATTAGAAGCTTTAGAAGAACCTATTGCAAATATTTTAGATACTATACATTCTGTGTTAGAGCGGACTCCACCAGAATTAGCTGCAGACATAGGTGATGATGGTATAGTACTTACTGGGGGAGGAGCTTTATTATATGGGTTGGATAGGTTGATTACAGAAAGTACAGGTATCTTTACTAAAATAGCTGAAAACCCTATTTCAAGTGTAGCAGGGGGAACTGGTAAGGCTTTAGATTGGATAGGTTTATTACAAGATAATCATGTAGATCCAGATACAATTAGGACAAATTAACTAGCAAATAAGAATGACTAAAATCAAGGTCAGAGGAAATATGTGTATAATAGCATATGAAATAATGAAATTGTTTATAAAAAGGATGGTAAATTACCTACTGTCTATACCTATAATAGGTTGATGTAAAAAATATAGGAAGAGAAGTTTTTAAAGAATTGAATAAAAATCCTTTAGCTGATAATAATAGTTAATGCTAAAGGAGAGTGAGGAAATGAAAAAAAGAGCCTTATATACAATCATAGCCTTAGGATTAACGGTATTAACTGTAGGAATTATATTTAAAATATGAAAAGATAGAGGGAAATCCCCTATCTTTTTTAATTTAACAATAATCTTAATTCATCTTTGTTCTGTAAAGCTCTAAAAATTCTTTTCCTCGAACCTGGTATTTCACTATATATGGAATTCAATAAGATACGAATTTCCTCCCTTTTAGTTTCTTTATCTACATAACATGGATTTTTTGATATAGGAATGTTTTCCCTATTAACTGCTTTAGTAATTTCTTCTTCATATAAATATATAAAAGGGCGTATAACATATATTTCTTTTCTAGTTAAAAAGGATTTTGGTGGTAGGGTTCTAAGTCTTCCTTCATATAACATGCTTAAAAATAAAGTTTCTATAGCATCATCACTATGATGACCTAGGGCAAGTTTATTGAATCCCTTATCTTTTAAATGACTATTTAAAGCTCCTCTTCTCATATTTGCACATAGGGAACAAGGATTTTTTTCCTTTCTAATATCGAATACTACCTTTTTAATATGGGTTTCTTTAAGGTTGAATGGGACATCTAGGCTTTCACAGTAATTTTTAATAGATTCAGTGTCAAAACCTTCAAAACCTAAATCTATAGTGAAGGCTTCTAATTCGAAATTTATTGGACTAAATTGTTGATAAAGTTTTAGAGCTTTAAGGAGTACCATACTATCTTTTCCACCAGAGACCCCTACACCTATTCTATCCCCTTCTTCAATAAGTTGAAATTCTTTAATGGCTTTTTTCATAGGACTAAGTATTCTTTGCATAAAATCAACCTTTCTAATAAACAAAAAAGAAGGATTGATAAAATCAATCCTTCTTTGAATGGTCGGGGTGGAGGGATTCGAACCCCCGGCCCCATGGTCCCAAACCACGTGCGCTCCCAAACTGCGCCACACCCCGTGATTTCCGACGACTATTATAGTATAGGATATATTATAGTATAATGCAACAATGTTAAATAAGCATTTAAAGTGAATAAGTAATATTATACTAATATTTTGACCAAATACTAAATAATCCTCACTATATCTCCTTATATCACCTAATGTAAAATATTAAAATTAAGTGGGTTTTAATTTTTCTGGAAAGCCTATATAATAATATATGACTAAATATAATATGAGATATTTAGAGGGGGCATTTACATTGGAAGAATTATTAACCAGCATTAAAAATGAATTATTAGTTTTATTAGTAGCCGCTATGCCTCTTTCAGAACTAAGAGGAGCTATACCTTTAGGGATATCCTTAGGATTTAGCCCATTACATAGTACAATACTAGGTATTATAGGTAATATAATACCTGTTCCTTTTCTATTAAAACTATTAGAACCAGTAATGAATTATTTAGAAAAAACTGCCCTTTTTTCTAAAACTATTAGTTGGATAAAGCAAAGGACGTTAAGAAGAAGTCGGGCTAAAATAAGAAAGTATAGTATATTAGGCTTGTTTATCTTAGTAGCTATACCTTTACCTACTACAGGAATTTGGACTGGTTGTATTGCAGCTACTTTGTTTAAAATAGATTTTAAGAAAGCTTTTACTGCTATTGCATCTGGAGTTATTGTTGCTGGTATTATAGTTTTAATATTAAGCTATAGGGTAGTATCTTATTTTTAGCATTCATTGACTTAAAATATTAGCTGTGTTATAATTATTTTAATTAAATAAAAAATCTTGATACCTTATCAAGAGTGGTGGAGGGAATGGGCCCTGTGAAACCCGGCAACCTGTATGATGCAAAGGTGCTAAATCCCACAGAGTATAAATTCTGAAAGATGAGGTGCTTTTAATAACCTTTTCTTTTTGGAAGAGGTTTTTTATTTTTAGAAATTTTAATTTAAGGTAAAATAAGGGGTGTTTTTAATGGAAAAATGGCTATTTACTTCAGAATCTGTAACAGAAGGGCATCCAGACAAAGTATGTGATCAAATATCAGATGCAATTCTAGATGCAATTTTAGAAAAGGATCCTAATGCTAGAGTTGCATGTGAAACTAGTGTAACTACAGGATTAGTCTTAGTTTCAGGAGAAATTACAACAAATTGCTATGTAGATATATCTAAAATAGCTAGAGAAACGGTAAAAGAGATAGGATATACAAGAGCAAAGTATGGGTTTGATGGGGAAACTTGTGGAGTTATTACATCTATAAATGAACAATCACCGGATATAGCTTTAGGGGTAGATACTGCCTTAGAACATAAGGAAAATGGTAAAGATGAGTTAGACAAAATAGGTGCAGGAGATCAAGGTTTAATGTTTGGGTATGCATGTAACGAAACAGAAGAATTTATGCCCTTACCAATATTTTTGGCACATAAACTGTCTAAAAGATTAGCTGAAGTAAGAAAAAATAAAACTCTTACTTATTTAAGGCCAGACGGTAAAACTCAAGTAACTGTTGAGTACAAAGGTGACAAACCTATTAGAATAGAAAATATAGTAGTTTCTACTCAACATAGTCCAGATGTAGATTTGGAACAAATAAAGGAAGATATTATAGAGAGTGTTATAAGACCTATAGTTCCAAAAGATATGATAGATGAAAATACAAAATACTATGTAAACCCAACGGGTAGATTTGTAATTGGTGGCCCCATGGGAGATGCAGGTCTTACCGGTAGGAAAATAATAGTTGATACTTATGGTGGTTATGGTAGACATGGTGGTGGTGCCTTTTCTGGAAAAGATGCTACTAAAGTAGATAGATCTGCTTCCTATGCTGCAAGATATGTAGCAAAGAATATTGTAGCAGCAGGATTGGCAGACAAATGTGAAATTGGACTTTCTTATGCTATAGGAATAGCTAGACCTTTATCTATATATGTGGATACCTTTGGTACAGGAAAAGTAAGTGATGAGGAAATAGAAAAGTTAGTAAATAAACATTTTGATTTAAGACCAGCAGCAATTATTAGAGATTTAGATTTAAAAAGACCTATTTATAAACAGGTAGCTAGTTATGGACATTTTGGTAGATCTGATTTAGATCTTCCTTGGGAAAAAGTTGATAAAGCTGATGCATTGAAAAAAGAAGGTTTAGAGGAATAAGAAATTAAAGTTCAAGGAGTTAGACTTAGTCACATTAGACTTTTAGCAAGTTAATTAGCTAAAATGCAAAATTAAATATATATTAGTAGACTTTAATAAAGTAGAGTAGGGAAATAACCTTACCCTACTTTTTTCTATTTTTTATTTTCGGGTTAATATAGAAATACCTAGGAAATATGGAAGGTACCTTCCCTTTCAGGAGGAAAAAATGTATAGGGAAATAGAACAGTTATTAAAAGAAAGTAACAAGGGAGATATAAAATCTAAAGAAAAATTATTATTAAAGCTTAATCCTTTAATTATAAGTTCTATAAGACGTTATTATAATAGGACAGAGTTATACGATGATTTAATACAAGAAGGTTATGAGGTAGTTCTAAAATGTTTAGAAGATTATGACCCTTCAAAGGGAACAAAATTTTTAGGGTATGTAAAGACTATGCTTAAATATAAATACTTAGACAAACATAAGGAAAAATATTGTCTATCCTTAAATGAACCTGTAGGAGATGGGAAAGAAGAAATATTAGATTTGTTAGAGGGGGATGGAAAAGAACCTATAGAAAATATAATTAGTTCAGAAGAAAATAAATTACTTTTAGAAGGCTTAGAAAAGTTAACGGAAAGACAGAGAGAGGTAACTGTTTACTACTATATAGAGGGTAAATCAATAAAAGAAATTAGTGAAATCTTAGGAATATCTTATAGGACTGTAGTAAATACCAAAACTAATAGTTTAAAGAAACTTAAAAAAATAATGGTAAAAAGATAGCCTGTATTCTATATAAAAAGTAGAAGGAGGTGAGAAAATGGCATTAGTAACAGTAAAAGATAACACTAGATTAAAGCTAGAACTATTAGTGGGAATGGATGGGGATAAGGCAATAATTAAGTCTAAGACCTATTCAAGAGTAAAATCAGATACACTAGATGAAGACTTATACGAAACAGCTCAATCTATAGCTAATCTACAAATAATGCCTGTACACAAAATTAAAAGACTAGAAGAAATTGAATTGGTAGAGGAAGAGGAATAAGAGACTAAAGTTTCTATAGGGAGGTGAAAAAGTGATTAGAAAAAGGTTAGAAATGACTTTTAAGAATGCTAATGATGGTAGAGCGAATATATCTGTAGATGAACCAAGAGAAGATTTAACACCTGAAGAAATTAAAGATGTAATGGATGAAATTATAGAAAAAGAAATTTTTTATAGTGGTGGGGGAGAACTAGTCGATATTATAGGAGCAAGAATTGTGAGGACTGAAATTGAGGATATAGGATTTTAATAAAAAGCTGAGGCTTTTGCCTCAGCTTTCATAATATAGAAGGAGGCTGCCATGGGAGATATTTATACACATATAGCTAATTTAGGCTTTCCTATAGTCATATCTGTTTACCTATTGGTTAGAATAGAAGGGAAGTTAAATGATTTAACGGAAAGTATAAATGAGCTATCTAAAGTAATAGCTGGTATTAAATAAAGTAAACCCTTCCTTGACTTAGAACATGCGTTTGGATACAATAAATTTAAGTCAAGGAGGGGTTTTTTAAGGGAATACCAATGATAAAGGATAATTTACAAAAATAGAATGTATTAACTTAGGTATATGGTATAATATTTTCAAAGTATTAAATATTGGAGGTATAAATTTTGTTATTGACCATAGAAGGTACCGTAGAAGAAATAATATTTAGGAATGAATCAAATGGTTTTACTGTTGCATTACTTGAGACTACTGATGGAGTTATAACCATTGTTGGTAGTGTGCCTATTTTAAATATGGGGGAAACTGTTAAAGTAGAGGGGGAATGGATATATCATCCAAATTATGGAGAACAAGTACAAATTAAAAATATATCTACTGTAACTCCTGCTACATTGAATGGGATTGAAAAATATCTTTCCTCTGGTTTAATTCCCCAGATAGGACCTAAGACTGCAAAAAAAATAGTAGAATTGTTTGGGATGGATTCCTTAGATATAATTCAAGATGAACCAGAAAAACTTAAGGAAGTACCAGGAATAGGAGAAAAAAAGTTAAAGAAAATAAAAGAGGCTTATGAAGAACAAAGAGAAGTAAAAGATGTAATGATATTTCTTCAACAATATGGTATTAGTACTTCTTATGGCTTAAAAATATATAAAAAATATGGAAAGGATACTATAAATACCATAAGGGAAAATCCTTATAGATTATCAGAAGATATATTTGGAATAGGTTTTAAGACTGCAGATAAAATAGCCCATAATTTAGGAATAGCCTCAAATTCACCTTATAGAATAGGAGCGGGTATTAAATATAAAATATTAGAATATGCAGGCTCAGGTCATAGTTTTGTTCCTATTGAGGAGCTATTATTAGAAACCTCAAAAATGTTAGGAATGGAAGAAGATATAATTGAAATTTCTCTTAGAGAATTGGCTATGAAAGGTGATATTTACATAGAAAATATAGAAGAAGGAACTAGGGTCTATTATATGCCTTTCCATAAGGCAGAAAATAATGTAAGTAAAAAAGTTTTAGAGTTATCTAGAGTTAAATTGGATAATATTGATATAGATATAAAAAAGGAAATTGAAAAAATAGAAGAGACTGGGGAAATTAAATTTGCAAATAAACAAAGGGAATCAATAAAGGAAGCTATAGAACAAGGCTTACTAGTAATTACTGGTGGCCCTGGTACTGGGAAAACTACTATATTAAATGCCATTATAAAAATATTTGAGAAGAAAGATTTAAAGGTAGTACTAGGAGCACCCACTGGTAGGGCAGCTAAGAAGCTTAGCCAGGCTTCTAATAAAGAGGCAAAGACTATCCATAGGCTATTAGAATACTCCTATATGGAAGGAGATGGAGAAATGGCCTTTGGTAAATGTGAAGATAGTCCATTAGATGCAGATTTAGTTATAATAGATGAGGCCTCTATGATAGATATACTTCTTATGAACAATCTATTAAAAGCAATTGTTCCAGGAACTAGGCTTATATTGGTTGGAGATGTGGATCAATTACCTTCTGTTGGAGCAGGAAATGTTTTAAAAGACATAATAAATAGTGAAATAGTAAAGGTAGTAGAATTAAATGAAATATTTAGGCAAGCAGAAGAAAGCATGATAATAGTAAATGCTCACAGGATTAACAAAGGGGAAGGTCCTTATCTTAATGTAAAAAATAAAGATTTTTATTTCATCAAAAATAGTGAGTCAAAGGAAATATTAAATACTATATTAGAATTATGTAGGGATAGACTTCCTAACTATAACGGTTACAGTTCTTTAAGAGATATTCAGGTTTTGACTCCTATGAAAAAAGGAGATGTAGGTACTAATTCACTAAATAAAAACTTGCAAAATATATTGAATCCTAAACGGAAAGAAAAGTCAGAAAAAAGGATAGGTGATGAAGTATTTCGAGTGGGAGATAAAATAATGCAAATAAAAAATAATTATAATACAGAATGGGAAATTGTAAAACATGGGAAAATAGTAGAAAAAGGTGAAGGAGTATATAATGGAGATTTTGGATTTATTACTAATATAGATAAAGAAGATAATATAATAGAAGTCCTTTTTGATGATGAAAAAGGAGTAAAATACGATTTTAGTAATTTGGATGAAATAAAATTGGCCTATGCAACTACTGTACATAAAAGTCAGGGAAGTGAATTTCCTGTTATTATAATGCCAATATCCTGGGGGCCTCCTATGCTATTAACTAGAAATCTTTTATATACTGCTATAACTAGGGCAAAGGAATTAGTGGTACTAGTAGGAGATGAAAAATATCTTTATAAGATGATTAATAACAATAGAATAGTTAAAAGATATTCAGGATTAGACACGAAACTTAGGAAAATGCTATCTATTTTCTAGGAGGATTTTATGAGTTTTTTAAAAGGATTAAATAGTCTATTATTTCCAAAAGATAATATATGTTTTTTCTGTAATGAAAAAGAGCCTAAAATAGTAGGTTATATATGTACTGATTGTATGAAAAAACTAGAATATCTAAATAGGGAAGTAAAATTAATTGATTCATATTTAGATAAAGTAATATACTCCCTTTTTTATAATAGGTTTATAAAAGAGCAAATATATGCTTATAAATATTATAGTAAAAATTATTTGTATAAGCCTTTGGGAGAAATACTTTTAGATACTATAAAAGAAAAATCTTTAGTTAGTGAAATAGACATTATAACCTATGTACCATTACATAGGCGTAGAAAAGCCCTTAGAGGATATGATCAATCAGAGTTAATAGGAAGATATATTAGTAAAAAGTTAAAAATACCTTTTGCAAAAGGAAACTTAATAAGGAAAAGATCTACTAAGTCTCAAACTAAATTAAATAAAAATCAAAGAATCAAAAATTTAGAGAATGCTTTCTATGTTAAGGACAGTAAAGAGTTTTTAAACAAAAAAGTTTTATTAATTGATGATATTATTACTACGGGGAGTACCATGGAAGAGTGTGGTAGGGCTTTAATTGAAAAGGGTGCAGGAGAAGTAATTGGTTTAGCTATTACTTCGGGGATGAAGGCGTAAAATTTATATTCTGTTCTTTTAGGTTAGTGCAAGGGCGAGCAAATAAAAATCTAAACTCACTTCGAAAAAGTAAACTTTTAGAGTCGTTCGTTTTAGATTTTTATTTGCTTTAGGGTTTTATATTGTTTTTTAAAGTTTGTAAAGGGTCGAGCAAATAAAAATTAAAATTCATTCCGGAAAAGTAAACTTTTCAAGTCATTCATTTCTAATTTTTATTTGCTTATGAGTTTTATAATATTTAGCAAAGAAGAGTTGTTTCAAGGGAGGAACTTAGATAATAAATTCTAAAAAGAACTTTTGTTTTCAATAATAGCTCTACTATTTTGTCTAATATATGAAACTATTTTAGAGCCTATGCATAGATTTTCTATATATTAATCGGAGAATGCAAAATAAAATGTAGAAAAACATCTATATATTAGGGAAAATAAATGAAAAGCTTAATAAAAATAGAAGGATATTCGTCAATTTTAGACATTGTGTAAATTGATTTTATGTTATAATTAGATTTGAACTATTCAGAAAATTATAAAAGTATGGGGACTATTCATCAATTAACATTAGAATTGATTTTAAATCTAAAAAATTTTCGATATATATTCTATTGCTATTTTTTATAGTAAACAATCCTAAAAAGATCCCAGTAATAAGATAATAAAGGTATCATACAATTTAATAAGACAATCCTAGGTGAAGGGAGGGAATAGTAAGAACCATAGTATAAGGAGAATTTAAATAATGGGGAGGTTAGAAAAATAATGAACGATAAGAAAAGATTATCACTAGTTATTGTGCTGTCTATGATTTTGTCAATGTTTACTCCTATTATGGACATGGCATTAGCTGAAGATTCAGCAGTAAATCCAGAGGTACATATAGGTAAGATAGGATATAATCGTACTAACCATCCAAATCCTAATGAATTTAGACCTGAAAACTATGAGGGGTTACCAGAAAATGTTACAAAGAATTATTTAATTGCTTATATGAAGGACGGAACTATTGTAGAAAAAGAAAGTTTTGGCTATGGTAAAAAAGGGACTCCTTTTAAACCAGGATCTGCCAGTTGGACAGTACTTAAATTAGATCCTGCTGAAATTGATTATTTTGATGTAGAATTAATGGATAATAATAATAAAGTTATTATGACCATTGAAAATGTACCTTTTGCGCCTAATTTAGTAAAGGATATGATTGATGAGTTGCCGTCAGTTGAAAACTTAACCTTAGATAATAAAGAAGAAGTTCAAGAAGCAAGAGAAGCTTATAATGAACTATCTAGAAATGCTGAAAAAGAACTTGTAACAAATATAGATAAACTTATTACTTTAGAAGAGAGAATTAAAGAATTAGAGGAGTCGGAACCTTATATAGAAAAAGTGACACATAGTATATATTGGAATGGAATGGATTATTATAGACTATATAACTATAAAAACTTACCTGAATCCACTAATAAATGGCCTATTCATTATAAGTTAAAGTTTTATTTTGAGGATGGAACTAATTATACGCCTGTAGGAAATCCTGAAAAGGTTTCTGGTATTTACCTATATAATAAAAAACAAGCTGAAGAAATTACACATTTTGATGTTATACTGTATCAACCAAAGGGGCAATTTGGTCCTTATGAAGAAATAATAACTATAGAAAATGTACCCTTTGATGGGCCAAATGAAGAAGCTAGAGAAATACATTATGCACAGGAAATGGTAGGAAGGGCAGAACGAAGTTTACTTCAAGAAGATGTTGATGCAGCATGGCCAGTGGTAAATGCCTTGCCAGATAGTGAGGATAAGGATAAATTAATAGAAAGATTAAATTTTGTACAAAGTGCAATTGATGTAGAAACTAGTATCAGGGCATTACCAGAAGTTGAAGAATTAACATTGGAAGATAAAGAAGCAGTAGAAGCAGCAAGAGTAGCTTACGAGGCATTACACAGTAATCCAAAACAAAGAATATCAAAAAAATTAATTGCAAAATTAGAAGCATTAGAGGCTAGACTAGAAGAATTGGAAGAAGAGGAACCTGAAGATCCTAAGGACCCTAATTCCATTAGAATAATAAATTATAATATCCAAGCAGGAATAGGTAATGATGGTAATTATGACATTAGACGCACAGCAGAAGTTATTAGGAAATCAGGAGCAGATATTGTTGGTTTAACAGAGGTGGATGTGAATTTTAGTGATAGAAGTAACTTTGATGATCAAGTTGAAATATTAGCTGAAGAATTGGGAATGTATTCATTTTATGGTCCTATATATGATATGGATCCCCTTGAAGAAGGACAACCACGAAGAAAATATGGAATGGCTATTTTAAGTAAATATCCTATAACGGAAGCTGTTAATTATGAAATAACGAGGCTTTCTACCCAAGATGAAAATCCAGAACCTAGACCTATGCCAGGTTTTCCAGGAGCAAAGATTGATGTAGATGGTAAAGTGTTTTCATTCTATGTGACTCATTTAGATTATCGCGGAGATCCAATGGTAAGAGAAATGCAAGTAGATGATACCCTTAATATTTTTTCTGAAGTGGCAGAACCTAAGATTTTAGTTGGAGATTTTAATGCATTACCAGGTGCACCTGAAATTGCACCGATGTTTGAATATCTAAATGATAGTTGGGAATTAACTGGTGTTGGAGATGGATATACTTTCCCTGTAAATAATCCTAGTAAACGTATAGATTATATTCTCGTAAATGATGGAATTGAGGTAGTGAAGACAAGAGTAATAGATACAGAGGCATCGGATCATTTTCCGGTAGTAACAGACATAAAACTAAAGGAAATTAATGAGAATGATTTAAATAGTGCACAAAATGTGGTGAACTTAATAAAGGAACTTCCAAAGTTTGAAGATATTACATTAGGGGATAGTGGGGCAGTAGAGGAAGCACGTGAGGCATATAATAATCTTACTAATGAACAGAGGGAGTTAGTAATAGATTATAGAATTAAAAAGGCAGAAGAAAAAATAGCTGAACTTGAAAAGGAAACAGTTAACGCAGTAATAAAAATGATTGAGGAAATACCAGATTTAGAAGATTTAACTTTAGAGGATAAGGAAGCTGTTGCTAATGCTAGAAAGGCACGTAATGCATTAACACCAAAACAAATGGGATTGATACCAGAAGAATATATGAGAAAATTAAGAGCCTCAGAAGCCAGAATTAAGGAATTAGAAAGAGCAGTAGATAGGGAAGCAGCCAATAGAGTAATAAAGTTAATTGGTAAAATACCACCAATAGAGGAATTAACACTAGAAGATAAACCGGTGGTAGAGGAGGCCAGGGCGGCATATAATGAATTAACAGCATCTCAAAAGTCAATGATAATAAATATACCCATATTGAAATTAGCGGAAGAGAGAATAGGGGAACTTGAAAAAGAGGTGCCAGCTCCAGAAGTAGATAAAACAAAATTAGCAGAAGAGATAGGGAAAGCAGAGAAATTGAATAAACAAGAATATACAGAAAAAACATGGGGAGCACTGGAAATAGCATTAAATTCTGCTAAGGATATATACCAAAATAAAAATGTAACTCAGGAAGAGGTAGATGATGCTATAGGAAATTTACAAAAAGCATTAGAAGAGCTAGAGTTAAGAACGGAGGAACCAGAAGACCCAGAAGAGCCGGAAAGTCCAGAGGAACCAAAAGACCCAGAAGAACCGGAAAGTCCAGAAGAACCAAGGGATCCAAGTGAGAATGGTAGAAATAAAAAAGATGATGATAAAAATAATAAATATAAACTTGAGAAGTCAGATAAAGAGGTAAAAGGAAGAGGTGGATTACCAAGGACTGGTGCTGCTAATAATATTGAAATTTATCTTGTGGGTATATTGTTAATAGTCTTAGGTGTAGGATTTAGGAAAAAGATTATGTAGGTTAGTGAATAATTTAGGTCTGAAGTATTTTGGGGACGAATATATAAAAATAATAAGTATGGGAAAATGTATTAAAATACTGGCTATAACATATAGCCAGTATTTTTTACTTTATATGATTTTTCTTAATTTTTCTTGATTTTTCTATCGCCTCAATGGCTTCTTCTACATCTGTCCATCCTTTAACATGGACTTCTTTTCCTTCTAACTGCTTATATTCAGAGAAAAAATGTTCAAATTCCTTTTTCATATGGGAGCCCATATCATCAATGGTTTTAATATCTTCATATCTTGGATCTCCTAAAGGCACAGATATAATCTTCTCGTCCTTACCTTTTTCATCTTCCATTAAGAACATACCTATAACTCTAGACTTTATCATACAACCTGGAAAGGTTGGGTGAGCCATAAGTACCATTATATCTATTGGGTCTCCGTCTTCAGCTAATGTATCTGGAATAAATCCGTAGTCAGCTGGATAGAACATAGGGGAAAATAATGCCCTATCAAGGACTAGTACCTTACGTTCTTCATCATATTCATATTTATTACTACTACCTTTTGGGATTTCTATAAAAGCATCTACTATAATATCCATATAATCAACTCCTATTTATTTAAAGTTAATCTATTAATATAATAGTCTATTTTTACTATTTTAGCAACAAATATACAAGGGGTTCATGAAAACTAGTAAATATAATTGGTCTTATGTTGACGAATTCTTTGAACTTTTAGAATTAGAAGATAGATATAAAGAAATCTTATATATTCCTGTACATGGAATTGAGTTGGTAATATTGGAGAAAAGAATTTAGTATAAAATAATAAAAAATAAAAGTAAACAAAAAATTACTGTATTTTAGCAAAAAGAATATTACAAATATTGTTCAGAGTCAGGAATTTTCAAAAAACTAAAATCAACAACATTACCAGCAACAGGTGATAGCAATAAATTAGAATTATATTTTGGTGGTTTAATATTATTAGTTCAAGGTTATCCTTAAGGAAAAAAGGAAACTAAAGTAAATAATTAGCAGGGCAGAGATTTCTCTGCTTTGTTATACTTTAAATATATTTAGAAAGTCACTTTGTAAGAAGTCCACAAATGTATAAGGTTTTAATGTCCTTTAAATTATGAAAAGTCTTAAAAAGTAATTAAGATTTATAA